>JAJDEX010000253.1 GCA_029259575.1 Planctomycetota bacterium
CCCCTGGCCCGCAGCTGCCGCCGACCGGACCCGAGCGCACGTGCAAGACGTGGGGTGCGGAAGCCGCGTTGCGCATGTTGTTGAACAACCTGCACGCGGACGTGGCCGAGCGGCCCGAGGACCTCGTCGTCTACGGCGGAACGGGCAAGGCCGCGCGCGACTGGCCTTCGCTGAACGCGATCGTCCGCACGCTGCAACGGCTCGAGCCGGACGAGACGCTGTTGGTCCAATCGGGCAAGCCGGTCGGCGTGATGCGCACGCACGAACGGGCGCCGCGCGTGTTGATCGCGAACTCGAACCTGGTGGGCGAGTGGGCGACCTGGGAGCACTTCCGCAAGCTCGAGGACGCCGGCAAGATGATGTACGGCCAGATGACCGCGGGGTCCTGGATCTACATCGGCACCCAGGGGATCCTGCAAGGCACGTACGAGACCTTCGCAGCCTCCGCCGCGCGCCACTTCGGTGGCACGCTGAAGGGACGGCTGGTCGTCACCGCGGGACTCGGCGGCATGGGCGGCGCGCAGCCGTTGGCCGCGACCATGAACGGCGGTACGTGTCTGGTGGCCGAGATCGACGAGACGCGCATCGACTTCCGACTGCGGACGAAGTACGTGGACGAGAAGATCCAGGGCATCGATGCGGCGATCGACCGCGCGCTCGAGCTGAAGGCCGCCGGTGAGGCCATCTCGATCGGCGTTCTGTGCAACGCGACCGAACTGCTCGCGCGCTTGATCGAACGCGACATCACGCCCGACGTCCTGACCGACCAGACCAGCGCGCACGATCCGTTGGGTGGCTATGTGCCCGACGGCATGACGCTCGAGGCTGCCTTGGCGCTACGCACGTCGGATCCGAAGCGTTACGAGGCCGAGTCCTTCCGCACGATGGTGCGCCACTGCGAGCAGATGATCGAGTTGCAGAAGCGCGGCTCCGACACGTTCGACTACGGCAACAACCTGCGCGGTCACGCGAAGCAGGCCGGCCTCACGAACGCCTTCGACTTCGAGGGCTTCGTCCCCAAGTACATCCGCCCGTTGTTCTGCGAGGGCAAGGGCCCGTTCCGCTGGGCGGCGCTGTCGGGCGACCCGACCGACATCGCGGTGACCGACCAGATCATCCTGGACCTGTTCCCGGACGACGAGCCGCTCGCCCGCTGGATTCGCCTCGCCCGCGAGCGCGTTGCGTTCCAGGGTCTGCCGGCACGCATCTGCTGGTTGGGCTACGGCGATCGCGCCAAGGCGGGGTTGGCCTTCAACGAAGCCGTACGCGACGGCCGCATCTCGGCTCCGCTCGCGATCGGTCGCGATCACCTGGACTGCGGCTCGGTCGCGTCCCCCAACCGCGAGACGGAAGGCATGAAAGATGGCACCGACGCCGTCGCCGACTGGCCGCTGTTGAACTGCATGGTCAACGTCGCCGGCGGCGCGTCCTGGGTCTCGTTCCACCACGGCGGAGGCGTCGGCATGGGCTATTCGTTGCACGCCGGCCAGGTGTGCGTCGCGGACGGAACGGATGCGGCGGACGAAGCCCTCGAGCGCGTCCTGACGAACGACCCGGGTATGGGCGTGATTCGTCACGTCGACGCGGGTTACGAGGAAGCCGAAGCCTGCGCCAAGTCGCATGGCGTCGACATTCCGATGATGGACTGATCGCACCGGCGGTCCACCAAGTGTCGACCAACGCCAAGCGCCGCGCGCGGAGAGGACCCTCCGCGCGCGGCGCTTCGCTTGGACCCCGATCTCAGCTGCGCGCGGGCGTACCGGCCATCTGACGATAGGCCGACACGAACATCATCATGACGACCGGGATGGAGATCACGACGCCCACGACCAACGCGAGCATTCCGGCCATTTGCACCAGGCTGGAGAGGAGCGCGAGAAGCACCAGCTTGATCATGTTGCCTCTGGTGGCGTCCCAGGACGCGCGGAGCGAGTCCATCACTCCCAGGTCTCGGTCAACGGTGATCATCTGCGCGAAGTAGAACCGGATCGGGACGACGATGATCCACGCGAAGTAGATCAAGAAACCCAAGAACATGAGGGCCGGTTTCCCGGAAGCGGCCAGCGCCGCGTAGACCAACGCGCCGGGCAGGACGGCGAGGAAGGTCATGAACCCGATCCCCAGGAATCGCAGGAACGCCTTGGCAAACACCGAGAATCCGGTGAAGAGGTCTCCGATCTCCGCGCGGCCGTCGTGCAGGTTCAATCCGAAGCGCATGAGGCCCCAGGCCAGTGCAGGCCCGAAGATGAAGAGTGCCAGGTACGTGACGAGCCCGAACGGGCCCAAGACCATCACCGCGAGGAACGTGACCAACGCGAAGCCGATGTAGAGGCCGACCAGAATGAAGAAGGCTCCCAGGACAGGACCCAAGTTCTGAATCACGTTCTGCCAAGCCGTCGAAAGGCAGAGCCCGATGTCGAAGGTCCCCGTTCCGGGAATTCCTCCTCCGGTCGGTGCGGCTTCTAGGTTGGACTGCGGCGCTGCGTAGGGATCTTGAGTCATGGGGGGATTCTCCTGGGGGGTCGCAGGAGTCTCCGGATTCCGGGCCCCTATGTCCAATCCCGAACGCACAGTCGGGAAAGTCCCAAGTCCCGAACCCCGTTCCCCGCCGTGGCCCTCAGCGCGCGCCGTATTCGGCGCGATACCCGGCGATCCGCTCGACGAGGGCGTCGTCCAGGACGATCCGGCCGTCGATCTCGCGGCCGTGCAGGTGCTCGACGACCTCGTCCATGTTGACGATGGCGCGCGTCGGCATCGCGAACTGTTCGCCGACCTCGCCCAGCGCCGAGCGGTCGCCCGTGCCTCGCTCTTGGCGGTCCACCGACACGATCAGGCCGGCGAGTTGGATGTCCGCCGCGCCGCGCAGGATCGGCACCGTCTCGCGGATCGACGTGCCCGCGGTCGTGACGTCCTCGACGATCAGGATCCGGTCGCCGTCGTTCAAGGGTGCACCGACCAGCGAGCCGCCTTCACCGTGGTCCTTGGCTTCCTTGCGGTTGAAGCAGAAGCCGACCGGGCGACCCTCTGCGGCGAGCGCGATCGAGGTCGTCGCCACCAACGGGATGCCCTTGTAGGCGGGACCGAACAACGTGTCGACGCCATCGGGCCATTCCCGCTGGATCGCGGCGGCGTAGTACGTGCCCAGCTTGGCGAGCTGTTCGCCCGTCCGGTAGCGCCCCGTGTTGATGAAGAACGGCGTCTTGCGCCCGCTCTTGGTCGTGAAGTCGCCGAAGGTCAGAACCTCCGAGCGCACCATGAAGTCGATGAAGTCGCGTTTGAAGTCGTCCAAGTGTGGTCCTCGGCGGGCAGTCTAGCGACCTGCTGCGGTGGGGGGACGCCAACCCGTCGGAACCGCGACCATCCGATAGATACGGCGCCGCGAGGTGCCGTCGAAGATGGGGTTCCACCACTCCCACACGATCTCGCCGTGAGCGTCGACCTCGATGGCCCGCCCCCGTTCGGATTCGGCGATCAGCGTCGTGCCACCGGGTAGGCGCTGGGCGGACCCACGCGTCTTGGACCAGAGGTCGTCCGCGTAGCTCCACGTGACGTCCATGCTCAACGGGTCGAGCTCGATGACGCGGGAGCTGCCCCGGTGCCAGCATTTGTCGAACACCAGGATGCGTCCGGTCGGCAGGAAGCGCGGCGTGTGCGGGAAGTCGAGGACGCCCGGGCCGCCGTGCCAGCGAATCGCACCCGTCTTCGGATCCACGATCACCAAGAGGTCGGCGTTGCGCAGAGCAAGCAGCAAACCGCCCGCCGCGAAACGCTCGTCGCGCTCTCCCAACTCCGATGCGGGCAGGACCTGGATCGAGTTCAGGTGGAACCGGTCGTAGACCTGGTCGTCCGATGCGTTGGACGCGAGCGACGTGTCGAGGGTTGCATCGAGGGGGGACTCCGGTGCGATCGCCAACAGTTCGGCACGTTGGAGGAACGTGTCGAAGACGAGCGAGACCTCGCCCGTGGGGGACAGGTGTTGCACCTCGTCGAAGCGCACCCTGCGACCTCGCCATTCGCGCTCGGTATGGGTGGCGACCAGCAGCGAGTCGTTCGCCGTCGCGCACACCTCGTGATGGGCCGGCAGGGTGACCTGCCAGCTCACGTCACCGTGTTCGTCGAAACGCGTGACGCCCTGGTCCACGCTGAGCGCGGCCAGGCCTCCGTTCGGCAGGACGGCGACCGTCTCGACCTGATCGTGGTCGGGGACGACGTAGGTGAACCGCGTCGTCCCTCGGCGATCGAGGACGAGCACGCGACTGCGTTCGTCGGTGACCACCACCCAGGGACCGTCCCGGTCCTGACCTACGCGGACCCCTTGCAGGCGCGTGTCCGCGTCCTCGTCCAGCCCGGCGTACCCGGTGGCACGCAGGTCCTGCACCTCGCTCGCATTCGCACCCGAAACGGAGTCCTGCCCACCGCCCGAGCCCGGCGACCCCGCATCACTCCCGCAACCCAGGAGCGCGAGGAGAAGCAGCGGCAGGGACGATGACCGTGGCAGGGCCGACCTGTGTCCTAGAGGCTGAGCTTCCAACCGAGCAGGAGCGACCATTCGCGTTGCAGGGCCGGACCGTCGAGGCGTTGGTCGATGGGCACACCGATCTCGAGCTCGAGACGATTGGCCGCCGGCGCCGTGCGGGCATCCAGGTCCCAGATGATCCCGCCGATCAGGTTCAGGCGGCTACCGCCCTGGAATCCGGAGTCCTCCAAGGGACTGTTGGTCAGGTTGAGTCCAGCGGCATTGCCCTGGATGTCACCCCACCATTGGGCGTTGAGGCGCAGCATTCCGGTGAGTTCCTGGCTGAGCTCGCGCGAGGCCCAGAAGTCCGCGTCGAACTCGCGACTGATGGCCCAGTCGTCGGAGTTCTTGCCGATGGGGAATCGTCCCCAGGCGCGCGCGCCCATCGACCAACCGTCCTGGAGTCTCACCCAGCCCGCGGAGGGGAGGATGTCGAACGTGCCGCCGCCGAGCTGCATCGCGTAAGGCAAGAGCGCGTTGGCCACGGCTCCGTAGGTGTCGCGCCCATCGAACTCGCCGGTGGGGAGCGTCACACCGATGCTGAAGTTGACGCGCTGGGACTCGTCCTCGTGGAACAGGTAGTTGCCACCGAGTCTCACGTCCCCGAGGCCACTGGTCTTCGAGGTCGACGTGCCGCCACCATTGATGTCGGCATCGAGTTCCTTCTCGACGACGGGGAGCACGCCCCAGATCGTCCAGCGTTCGTTGAATCCGTGGACGTACTCGAACTCGGCGCGGTTCACCGTCATCGAGGTCGGGGCGACCGTGAACCCAGCCGCGAACGCTTGAGCCGAAGTGACGTCACGTCGACTGTTGCCGAGGCCGTCGAAGGACGTTCGCGACAAGCGCACACGCAGCGCGGACGTTCCGGCCGGCAGGTTCTCCTCGCTCATCGCGATCCCGATGGGCGGCTCGCCGTCACGACGCGTGCGATCGAACATCGAGAGCCCGGAGTCCTCGAACGTATACACGTCAGGGTCGTCTCCATCCTGGGGGATCGGATCCATGGACGGGTCCAACGACGGATCCAGCGTGGGATCCGGAGCCGGGTCCAGATCGTCCTGCGCGTACAGGTCCGAGGTCAGGCCCGAGGACAGGCTCAGCGGAAGAGCCAGAAGCAGACCCAGGAACTGGCCAGAGGGGCGGCTCGGAGCGAAGTGGCGCGTCACGTTGCGAGAAATCGGCATGGGAGGAGCGAGTGGAGGGAGCGGACCCGCGGAAAGCAGGTCCCCGGATCTTAGTCAGGCACCCGAGATGCGACGAGC
>JAJDEX010000254.1 GCA_029259575.1 Planctomycetota bacterium
GCCCGAGGGCAACGCGACGACTCTGGTGTCACCGGTCCATCCGCTGCACCGCGTCACGCTCCAGCCCTGAGTCGAATCCGACCTGGACTGCACCCAGCGGCGATCACCTGGCCGGCGGCACCGCGAACAGGTCGAACGTCGCGTCCTGGAAGAGCACGTCGTCCGTGATCTCGGCGCCCAGGTAATCCCGCTCGGACTTCAGCTTGTGCACCGTGTAGCCGAGGCCGCGCCAGAAGTCGCGGTACTCGATGCGGTACTCCCGGCTCGTGTGGCGATAGATCTCGGTGCGCACGTGCGGGAGGTTCTGGGTGATCACGTCCTGGAGCGCCTTGGCGACGTACAGGTCGTAGCCCTCCGTGTCGATCTTGAGGAACGTGATGCGGTCCGCGAGCTCGGGATACTCGGTCTTCAAGTAGTTGCCCAGGTGGATCGTCTTGACCGCCAACTTGAAGAAGTGGGCGTGCTTGCGGGCCTGGATCCCCTCGTGGTTGCCGCCGTTGCAGAAGCCCGGGTCGGAGTACTCGAACTCCGTTTCTCCGTCGCGATCCGCGGCGGCCACCATCATCGGCAGGATGCGAGCGCGGGACTGATTGAGTCCGACGTTGGCGAGCAGGATCTTGTAAGCGTGGAGGTTGGGCTCCAGCGCGAAGACCGTGCCCGTGCGACCGACCGCGAGCGCCATCGGGATCGTCGTGTCGCCGGCATGGGCGCCGATGTCGATCACGACGTCGCCCTCGTTCACGTACTTCTTGAGGGCGTCGACGTGCTCGTCCGTGAGTCCCAGTGGACCCATCTTGGGGTGTTTCCACTGCGCGTACTCGATCGGGCCGTACTTGGGCAGGTCGATCGTCGCGATGTCGAACGAGTACTCGCGGGGGGCCGGCTTGATGCCGATCGCGTAGAGGAGTTCCTTGGCTTTCATGGGCTCCACCTCGGTGGGGGAACCACGGTACGGACCGGGCCACCCCCCGTCGACGCGACAGGTGATTTCGCTCGCTCAGAAGACGATTCGAGGGTGCCGCACCCTGAAATCGTCATGAAACAGGGTCGTGGGCGGACCCCGGTGGAGTGCGGCGCTGAATCGGTCGGTCCGCAGGAGGCCCGACGTCTGGACCCGATCCTGGTCCGACGGAGAAGGGAGCATGCGCTTCGGTGGAGGCGCGCGACTTCGGACCTCGCACGCGGTTCGTCTCGACCTGAGAGCTTCCGCGTACGTCGGATCCGCGCGCGGGAAGGATCCGTCGAATCGTCAACTTTAGGGTGGGGGAACCGGATTCGAAGTACGCGCCCGATGACGCCGTGCATTCGCACGATCGGTTGATTGCGTACCAACTCGTGTCCGTCGCGCAACAAGTGTGTTCGTGCGACAGAAGTTCACGTGGTGTGCCGACATCTTCCGAGGTTCGCCCGTTACTTCGTGCGCTGCAGCGTTACCGCTAGAGGAACGTCGGACTCGGTTCTCGAACGAGGCCACCGAGCACACGTACGAGTGACTCAACTCCGGTCACGGCGTTCGCATGCATCAGGACTCGGGCCGAACATCCGTGTCGATCCACTTGGATCGTCGCGTCGTTCGAACTCGACCCTCCAGCGAAACGAGTACGAGGACCACACGGTCCACAGGAATCCCCCTCACCGCGTCGTCGCAGATCGACACGGTCCAATCACGCCGCCCGGCGCTCTCCTCTCCAGATCCCATGGGCCCCCAATCCGACCGCCGCCTGCCGAACGAGACCTCCAACTCGATCCACTCCACGACACCGATCCAGAAGGGTCCCCGAGCGGGAATCGTGGCGATCGGCGTGGGGCTTCTGGCCATCGGTGGGGTCGGTGCCTGGATGCTGTCGTCGAGCGATGGGCCGATGGACGGTGGCTCGACCACCGCGACCGAGACTCAGCGCATGGTGAATCGCTTGGAACGCATCGATTCACGACTCGTTCGCTCCGGCAATACGTTCAACAGCGATCGGTACTTGCCCGTCCTGGAAGCCAAGCTCCCGACCCAGACCGACCCGTCGCTGCGCCTGCAGCTCCTGGGCGAGATCGGCTACCACGCACTCCGCGCGGGGAACAACGCGCGCGCGATCGAAGCGTTCTCCGAGGTGATCCAGCGCATGCTCGAACTGGGTTCCGAGGACTGGAACATGAGCATCACCCAAGCGCGCGAGTTCATCGCGGTGGCGCACTTGCGGACCGGTGAACAGGCCAATTGCCTGGCGCTCCACGGTCCCGATTCCTGCCTGTTGCCCTTGGCGGGCGGCGGCATCCATCAGGACACCCGCGGCGTCGACGCGGCGATCGAGGCCTACGGGCAGCTCTTGACCCGCTACCCCGACCATCAGGGCTATCGCTGGCTCTTGAACCTCTCGCACCAGGCGGCGGGGACGTACCCCGAGGGTGTGCCCGAGGACTGGCGCATCGATCCGAAGGTCTACGAGTCCGAGGCCGCACTGGACCGTTTCCCCAACGTGGCCGGCGCGCTGGGTGTTGGTGTCATGGCGTTGTCGGGCGGCGTCGTGATGGAGGACTTCGACGGCGACGGCTTCCTGGACCTGATGGCTTCGTCATGGAAGTCCACCGACACGTTGCGGCTCTTCATGGGCGACGGCGAAGGCGGGTTCGAGGAGCGCACCGAAGCGTCCGGGATCCAAGGCCTGAACGGTGGTTTGAACCTGATTCACGCGGATTACGACAACGACGGCGATGCCGACGTGCTGGTCCTGCGCGGTGCCTGGTGGGGCAACCATGGTCGTTACCCGAACTCGCTCCTTCGCAACGACGGGAACGGGAACTTCCAGGACGTGACCGAGACCGCCGGACTGCTGACCTTGCACCCGACGCAGACCGCGGTCTGGTCGGACCTGGACGGGGACGGGGACCTGGACCTGTTCATCGGCAACGAGACCGAGGGCCAGAGCACGAACCGCTGCGAACTGTTCCGCAACGACGGGGACGGCACGTTCACGGACATCGCCTCCGACGTCGGGATCGCACATCGTGGCATGGTCAAGGCGGTCGCCTGTGGAGACGTCAATGGGGACGGTCGGCCGGACCTCTACCTGTCGTGCTACGAGACCGAGAACGCTCTTTACCTGAACGAGTTCGACGGCACCCAGTGGCGCTTCCGCAACGCGACCGAGGACGCCGGCGTGCAAGGGCCGGACAAGAGCTTCCCGAGCTGGTTCTGGGACTTCGACAACGACGGCGATCTCGACCTCCTGGTGGCGCCGTGCACCTTCGACTTCGACGTCGATTCGATGGACCAGATGGCGAACTGGTTCGTGAACGGCGAGGCATCGAGCGAGAAGATCATGCTCTACCGGAACGACGGCACAGGCGTGTTCGAGGACTGCGCTCCCAGCGTCGGGTTGGACGAGCCGATCCTGGCGATGGGGTCCAACTTCGGCGACCTCGACAACGACGGATGGCTCGATGCGTACTTCGGAACCGGTGAGCCGAGCCTGGCGACCCTGGTGCCGAATCGCATGTTCCTGAATCAAGGCGCTCAGTCCTTCGCGAACGTCTCGGCGGCCGGGGGCTTCGGTCACCTCCAGAAGGGCCACGGCGTCGCCTTCGGTGACCGCGACAACGATGGCGACCAGGACGTGTACGCGGTGATGGGCGGTGCCTTCGCGGGCGACGTCGCTCCCAACGCACTGTTCGAGAACCCGGGGAACGACAACCATTGGATGACCCTCGAGCTCGAGGGCGTGCGCGCGAACCGGGACGCCATCGGCGCTCGCATCCGCGTCACCGTGGGCACGCCGCAAGGGCCGCGGGACGTGTTCACCAACGTCGGTACCGGCGGCAGCTTCGGTTCCTCCAGCCTGCAGCAGGAGCTGGGTTTGGGCGACGCCACGCACGTCGTGCAGGTGGCCGTGCGCTGGCCCGGAGACCTCGAGGAACAAGTGTGGACCGACGTCCCGCTGGACAGGTTCGTGCGCTTGACCCAAGGGAAGTCCGAGGCGCAGGACCTGACGCGTCGCCGAGTGGATCTCGGCGGTCCTTCGGCGTCCGCCGGCAGTTGAGCGCTGCGAAGCAGGGCGGGACTCCGTATCCTCGGGCCGCCATGCGCTTCCCGATACTCCCCTCAGCCGTCCTCGCGACGCTCCTCGCGCTCCCGACCGTCTCCCCAGCCGCTCCCCAGAAGGACGGTTGGCCTTTCGGCGCGACCACCGCATTCGAGAAGCGCGACCTGTTCAACCTGGGTCCGCTCGGTGCGAAGGCCAGCGATGAGATCAACGGCGAACCGGAACGCGGCGCGACGGGGCGGCGGTCGGTTCAGCTCGATCCGGGCGCCGGCGGTCCGGACGTCGGACCCGAGCGCTTGAAGATCGAGATCCTCTTCCCCGGCGGTCCCGCAGCAACGGCCGGCCTGCAGGTCGGGGACGTGCTGATCGGCGCGGGGGGCAAGAAGTTCAACAAGGGGTCCTTCGAACCGTTGGCCGACGGCATCGTCAAGGCGATGAGCGACACCTCCGACGGTGTTCTCAAGCTGCAGATCGAGCGGGACGGCAAGAAGGAGAACCTCGAGGTCACGCTGCCCGCCATGGGCAAGGCGTTCAGCAAGCCGACCACCGACAAGGGGCGCGCCCCGGTCATCGAGCGCTCGCTCGCGTGGCTGGCCGAACGCCAACGGCCCGACGGCGGATTTCCAGAGACCTTGGGAGGCGCGACCGGAGCGGTCGTTGCGACCAGCGTGGCGGGACTCGCATGGATCGCGGGTGGCTCGAACCTGGAGAACGGACCGCATGCGGGCAACCTGGCCACCGCGTGGAAGTTCGTGGTCGAGAACGCAGGCAAGCAGGGACCGTTGCCCAAGGGCGACGCGAACTGGAACCAGGAGAACTGGGCCTGGGTCCATGCGGGGATCTTCCTGGGCGAGCTCTACGCGCAGTCGCCCAACGACGACTTGGAGTCCGGGCTCGAGACCGTCAAGGACGGCATCCTGCGCGGCGTCGAGACCACCGGCGGATTCGGTCACGGACCCGGCGGTCCGAACGCGTTGGGCTACGTCGAGCTGAACATCATGACCGGACTCGCGCTCAGCGGACTGGGCATGTGCCAGCGGGCGGGGCTCGAGGTCGACGAGGACATCGTGAAGAGCATGATGGAGTACATCGACGCGTCGTCCTCGGGCGGCGGCGTCGGCTACTCGACCAACGACGGCCAGGTGGGTCAGGGCAACATCGGCCGCAGCGCGATCACGTGGTTGGGGTATCGCAACCTCGGCCTGGGCAAGTCCAAGATGGGCAAATCCCTGGGCTCGTACGTGAAGGGAAACGTGGATGCGTACATGGATGGGCACGCCAGTTTGATGCAGCACATCCTGTTCGCAGGCGTCGCGGCGCAGGCCCAAGGTGGCGGCGCCGAGAAGTCGTACTGGTCCGCGATCGAACGCGACATGATCCTGGCGATGGGGCCGGACGGTTCCTTCCAGCCGCGACCGTGGGCCGAGAGCATCTCGATGGCCAGCAACTCGGACGTGAGCTTCGGCGACGTCTGGACGACCGCGTGTTGGTCGATCGTGCTCGCCTGCAAGCCGGACAAGGAAGGCACGCGCGGACTCCCCGTCTGGCTCGCGAAGTGACCACGCCGATCTGGAGGCTCGTCTCAGTCGCTCTTGGCGGTCAAAGCCAAGTTCCCTTTCGGGATCGAGAGGATGAACGCGGTCACGGCACTCGCGGACAACCGTGAGTTGCCGCCGTACCCGGCGTTGTCGCGATTCGGCTGGTAGTAGAAGGTCCCGTCCGTGCACTCGGCCAAGACGAACCACCAGCGATTGGCGTCCATCAATGCGCGAAAGCTGACGGGGTCCGTGTAGGCACCCAACGCGGCGAAGCCCATCCCCAGGACCGGGGATCCGTGCGTGTCCGGAAAGCTCTCCGGGTGTTCGCCGATGACCTTGGCATGGATCATGGCGCGGCGTGCATGGGCCTGGCTCTCGTAAGGGCTCAGGCGATGGGCGACGCCGCTGACTCCCGTTCGGCCCATGTCGGCCCAGTCGTCCTGGCCGGCCGCGGAGTCCTCGTACCAGACGTAGCCGTTGCGGCCGCTGCCACGTTCGAGGAAGGCGTACGCGGCTTCGTGCCGGTGGCGGTCGACTTCGATGCCACAGCGGTGCATCAGTGCGAAGGCGAGCGCCCCTTGGCCGGTCAACATGCAGATCGGGCCGTAGCCCTCGAACCCCGGATTGTGTCCCCAACCGCCGTACGCTTCCTCGGCGGACTTCGGATAGGAACCCGGGTGCGACTCCTTGGCCTTCGGATTCAGTTGCGTGTCCATGTCGACGTACTGACTCCAGACGAGGAAGTCGTAGACCTCCTGCAACTCGTCCAGGACCCAGGCTTCCCGCGTGGCCAGGTAGTACTCGCTCATCACGATCGCCGCGGCCATGTAGCGCCAGTTGATCAGTCCGTCCTCGTCATGCTCGCGGGTCGTGCGTGCATGGAAGCGGACGTTCTTCTCGACGGCCTTCCGGTGCTTGCGTTCACCGCTGGCCAGTAGCGCCAAGGGAGCGAACAGGTTCTGCGGCGGGATGCCCCACGATCCGTCGTCTTGTTGCGCGTCGACGAGATGCTCGAGCAACGTGTCCAGGACCTGGTCCGACTTCTTGCACTGGTCCGGGAACGTGGCGGAGTAGGTGCCCGACTTCGTCTCCAGCTTCAGCGTGACCTCGAGCGGTTCGTCGTCGCGCAGCAACTGCAACGACAGGCGTCCCTTGCCCGACTTGGTCCGACAGGCCTCGAGGGCAACGGCGAACTCCAGGATCGGGCCGTCCGGACCGAACACGTCCATGCCGTACCCGTTCTTGTGATCGGTTGCGAAGGGTGCGCCGCCTGCACCGACGATGACGTCCCCGACACGCACCTGCTTCGCTGCGGGTGAGTCGCCGAAGACGTGGCGCACGACCAGGTGCTTGGGGGCGTCCGCGACCAGCTCGACGCGGATGCCCGTGACGCCCAAGTTGTAGTACCAGCCGGGCACCTCGGCGTCCGGGCCGTCGCTCGCACGTTGCGACCAGGGAGCGCCGTTCGGGTGATAATGAACTTGAGCGAAGGCGGACGTCGAACCGAGGCCGACCAAAGTGGTGAAGAGCAGTGCGCAGCGCAGGAGAGTCATGTTCCTGGTGTACCTGATCCGGGCCGGGACGATTCCTGTGCGCGTCCGGAATCGCATCGCACGGCCCGAGGAGTGGGGACCCGGCTGGCCCGTGGGAACGGCCGCGGAGCGCCCCTCTGGTCTCGTCCGCGGCCACGACGTGGCGAGTCCTCGGCCGGTCGATAGGATGGATCTCATCATGAACATCTCCGCAAGAATGGTGGCCGTGACCGCTCTGCTCATCGCGCCCGCAGCCGCTCAGAGCGACGACTTCGCTCGCGAGGGCAAGGACCGGGAGCTCAAGGATCGACTGGAGGGGCAGCTTTCGCCCGCACTTCATGCCAACCGTTGGATGAACACGGACGGCAAGGATCTCGAGCTCTCCTCGCTGCACGGCAAGGTCGTGCTGATCGACTTCTGGGGAACCTGGTGAGGCCCTTGCGTGAAGTCGGTGCCCAAGCTGAAACAGCTGGCATCGGATCACGCGGACCAAGGTCTGGTCCTCATCGGAATCCACTCGACGGAACGCAGCGACACGCTGGAGGAGTTCGTGAAGAAGCACGGGATCACGTATCCCGTCGCCGTCGATGTCGGACGCGCGACGACCACGCGCTTCGGGGTCGACTCGTTCCCCGACTACTACTTGATCGATCGACACGGCAAGTTGCGCTTCGCCGATCTGGCGAACGACGAGATCGAGCGCGCCGTCAAGCTGCTGCTGGCCGAGCCGCCGCCGCTCGCCGAGGTGCTGCGCGATGTGGGTGCGAAGGCGCAGCGTCGTGATCAAAGGATCCTCGCGGTGTGGGGGAACGAGGCGCAGCAGAAGGAAGCCGCGCCCGGCTTGAAGGGCGATCGCGACTTCGCGCAGTTCCTGCGCTACGAGTATCAGGTCGTCAATCTGGACGCTGAAGAGCATGCGGAATTGGCGCAGCAGCACGGCGTCGATCGATCCGCCGCGCTCGTGGCGATGACGGCCGACGGACGCGTTCTGGGTCGCCTCGACGCGCGCGTGAACGATCATGCTGCCGTGAAGGCGTTCCTCGAGACGCATCAGGTTCCGATGAAGGATGCCGAAGCGTTGTGGACCGCGGCGCTGGCCCAGGCGGAACGCGAGAACAAGCGCGTCCTGGTGCACCTCGGCGCGCCCTGGTGAGGCTGGTGTCACAAGCTCGAGGAGTTCCTCGGGCGCCCGAACGTGAAAGGATTGATGGCGCGCGACTACGTCGACCTGAAGATCGACACGGATCGTCACAAGAACGGCCAGGCCGTCGCGGATCGCCTGCGCGGCGAACGCAAGGGCGGCATCCCGTGGATGGTGATCACCGATGCAGCGGGCCAAGAGCTCGTCGCCAGTGACGGTCCGGAAGGCAACATCGGCTGCCCGATGAGCGCGGCGGAACGCGCGTGGTTCGGCGAGATGATCCGCAAGACCGAGCAACATATGTCGAAGCTGGAACTTGGCACGCTCGAGTATGAACTCGAAGTCTTCGCCGAAGACGGCGGGCACTGATTCTGCGTCATCGACAGCGAGCGCCCGTCGACCGACTCGGTCGGGGGGGCGCTTCCACTTAGATCTCGACCAACTACGTGCTCTGGTGGGCTCGGGGAAGGTCCCCCCAACGAGGGGCGCCGTCCGGCACTCGAGGCCAGTTCATGGATCGTCCGGTGGTGGGAGCGAGAGGCGGAATTCCGCATCGAGCGAGGCGTCAGGGTGCGTTCTGGTCCATGCGGCCCCGGTGGGGCCTTGCCGGAGCACCGGGGAGCGGTTTCAGGCAGGGTCAGGACGCCGTCGGACCAGCATGCCGTAGGAATCACGAAGAATCCTCACCTACGGCCGTGACTGGCGATTTGGGATCGCTATGGACTACGTGCGTAGTCGGAGACTACAGTTGTCGTCGTTCCGCATGCCACGCTCCTCACCGCCCACAAGAAGGCTGCCCCATGCCCGAGACCCCGCGCATTACCGAATCCGAATGGCAGGTCATGAACGTTGTCTGGGAGTCGCCGCCCGTGACGGCCCAGGAGGTGACCGATGCCCTGGTCGGCCAACACGATTGGAGCGCCCGCACCGTGAAGACGTTCTTGGCGCGCCTGGTGAAGAAGGGGGTGCTCGAGTTCGAGGTGGACGGCAAGCGTTACCTGTATTCGCCCTTGGTCACGCGTGAGCAGAGTCTCGCCGTCGAAGGCAAGTCGATGCTCGGTCGATTGCGCGGTGCTCCCGTCAGTCCGCTGATGGCCTGGTTCGTGCGGCATTCGCCCATGGACAAGGAGGAGATCGAGCAACTGAAGCGGCTGCTCGACAAGAAGGAGGCCGAACTGTGAGCCTCGAACCCGTCATGGATTGGTTGCTGCGCACGTCGTGGCAGATCGTCGTTCTCGTCGCGGTCGTCCTGGCGTTGCAGTTCGGACTGCGGCGCTGGTTGACGCCGAAGATGCGCTACGCGCTCTGGTTCCTCGTGCTGCTGCGCTTGTGCATGCCGGCCTTGCCGGAGTCGTCCATGGCCCTCGTGGCCTGGTCGGGAGCACAGGCCACGGTTCCGAGCGATACTGCAAGCATTCCAGGGTCCGTGGACGCATGGGCGAGGACGCGGATGGGCTCCAGCACTTCCATGGCGCGTCCTCCCCGGACCATCGTGGGGGAGTCCGACGAGGCGCAGGCCTTGGGCGAACGCGCGGGGAAGCCGAACCCGGAATCGCCGGTTCGCGCGAATCGGGATACGGCCCCGAGACCGAAGTCAGCGGACGTTCCGTTGGCCTCCACGTTGATCTGGAAACGGACTTCGACCTGGCTCGTGGGTGTCTGGGTCCTCGGTGCTCTCATCACGTTGGCGCGCGCCATCTCGGGCGAAGTCGCCTTTCGCCGGCTCCATTCCGGTTCCGAACCCGTCGAGGATGCGCGCGTTCGCGGGATCTTGAACGAAGCTGCAGGATACCTGGGTGTTGCGGCGCGCCCGGAGATCCACATCAGCGAGCATCTGCGATCGCCGGCCCTGCACGGACTCGTTCGTCCACGACTGTGGATGCCGCGCAATGCGCTGGAGCGGATGGACGACGACTCGCTGCGCCACGTGCTGCTGCACGAGTTGTCCCACTACAAACACCGCGATCTGTGGACCGCGGCTCTGCTGCTTCCGATCACCGCCCTTTGGTGGTTCCACCCCGTCGTGCGTCTGGCGATCGCACGCATGCGCGTCGACCAGGAGGCCGCGCGTGACCACGAGGTGCTCAGCGTGGCGTCCTCCCCGGCACCCCTCGCGTATGCCCGCACCTTGATCGCTCTCCTCGAGGACGATCGCCGCGGCCCCCCGTCCCTTTCCGTACCTCAAGCCGCCTTCCTGATCGGCGGTCACGACCTGCGTAGGAGAATCGAAATGATCACTGAGTTCCGTCGACCGAAACGAGCCCATCGCGTCCTTGGCGTCGGCCTCTTGGGAACCGTGGCGTGGGCCACGCTCGTCAGCGCCGGCAGTCACGAGGCGCCGCCTCCGAACTCCGAGCGCAGCGCCGCTCTGTCCCAAAACACCATTCAGGTCGAACGCCCCGAGCCGGTTCCTGCCTGGGTGACCGCACTGAATCTCAAACTCGACCGGCCCTTGAATGCGAGCTTCCAGGACATGCCCTTGTCCGAAGCGTTGATCTGGTTCCGGGAAGCCGCAGACGTGGACCTCGTCGTGGATCCGGAGTGCTCGGGGTACGAGAACTCGGAACTTCATTTCGACGTGAGAGACACGACGGCGCGTCAGGTCCTGAACTTGATGTGCGAGATGTCGGGTTTCGCCCGGTGGACGCTCCATCGTGAAGCCATCTACGTCGGACCGGAGGGGGAGTTGTCGATGTCGACCAGTTTGGCGTTCTACAAGGTGGCTCCGCTGCTCGACATGGGTCCTGACGGGCGTCGGGGCAACTGGCTCTCCGACATCGCGACCCTGGTTCAGGACTACACCGGCGAACCGCTCCACTCGTGGGACTACACAGGTGTGATCATGGAACCTTGGAACGAGTTGCTCATGGTGCGGCACAACGAAGCCACCCACGAGCAGGTCGAGGCCTTCCTGAATCGGCTGCTGAACCGCGGCTCCGAGCCCGCACGCTCGCCTTCCCGTTGGGAAACGCGTTTGGCCGAAGCCATGTTGCAGACGAAGACTCTCGTGTGCGAAGGGGAGCGGATCGAGGACGTCCTGTCAGCGCTCAGCGCAGGAACGGGCGTGCCGATCTTGATCAGTCCGGACGTCCTCGAGGAGATTCACCAGGACGAGGTGACGATCTCACTCCAACTCAAGGACAAGAGTCTGCGTGTGATCCTCGACTGGATCGAGGAGATCACCGGAGCGTCGGTGACGATGCGGAACGGCGCCATCTTGCTGACGATGAGACCCGACATGCGTTTGGAGTTCTATGACATTCGCGACCTCATCGAGAGTCAACCCGAGGAAGTCGACGTCGAGGAGATGATCGAGGTGCTGATTCGTGACAACGTCGCCGTGCAGTCCTGGGACATGGATCCCCGCTGTTCGATCCATCCCACACATGGGACGATTCTCGTGAATCAAACTCCCGAGGTTCACGCCGAAGTCTCCAATCTGATCGAGAGTTTGCGCCGCGCACTGCAACGCTGATCAAGCTCAGATTCAGTGCTGCTCGAGAACGAAGTCAGCGCTGCTCGAGCGCGAAGTCAGGACGAACGAGAAGGACCCCCGCGATCCATAGGGCTCGCGGGGGTCCTCGTTCGATCTGAAGTCGACGCTCTAGCGGCGCTTCGCCTTGCGAGCGGCCTTCTTGCGACCGGCGGGCTTGCGCTTCGCCTTCGTTGCGGCCTTCTTGGCGCCGCCACCACGCTTGCCACCGGGGTGGTACTTGGTACCGCGCTTGGCACCCGTGGTGTGGGCCGAGTTCTCCTCGAGGAGGATCTGGATCGCGGGGCGCAACTTGATCGGCTCTTCGCCCATCGCGGCGCTGATGTCGGACATCGCACAACCGTCGTTGCTCTTGATGAAAGCAAGGATGGCGTTCGCGGTGTCGCGCAGGTCTGCGGCGCTCCGACGAATCCGTTTGCCGCCCGCTTTGCGGCCTGCGGTCTTACGCGCGGCCTTCTTGCGAGTCGTTTTCTTGGGGGCAGCGCTCGCGCGTCGAGGAGAGGCGACAGCGCCCGAAATGGCAGCATGAACGGTCTCGATCGCGGCTTCCTGGATGAGGTCCGTGACCTCTCCGATGAAGCGGTCGATGGCCGCCTGCAGTTTTTGTTCTGTACTCATGATTCAGTTGTGGAGAAAAGGAATCCTCAAGAGGATTTCTGCGCCAGGATTCTAATGCAGAAGTGGGGGGGATTCGAACACCCAGTCCCATGAATCACTTCATGTACGCCGCGTGTGTTTTTTGGAATTGGATGCCCCGTCCGGAGGGAATCGCGCGGAACGGGGCCCTTTGGAAGACGACAGGAAGTGGATCCACTCCGTCCAGGACCCGGTTGGACTTGAGGCTGGGAAAGGATGGAAGCGCCCCTAATCGCCAACTTCGGCTCGAAGAAGCCACTCCATTAGCGTGACCGAGGTGCCCGGATCTCAGGGGCGGCGCCCCCTTCGCTTCCGCGGTCCATGACCGGCTTCCCGATGCCCAAGGGTGGGCCGTCGACGGTGTCCGGCGATGTCTGGACCTTCTGTTCAACAACGGGCGGACCGGACCCGCGTGGGTGGGACCGCCCCTCAAGCGGCTAGGGATTCGCCGGATCCGTTGCGCCAGAGTCACCCTTCGCAAGGCGCGGAACATGCTTGGATGCGTACCCTAGTGGCATGAACTCCGGCCCTCTCGAGCGACTCCTGAAGGACGTGCGGAATTGTCGCATCTGCGCCGAGGTCCTCGCGGATGGCGTACGTCCCGTCGTTCAGATCCACGAGGGTGCTCGCATTCTGATCGCCGGCCAAGCGCCTGGGCGCCGCGTTCACGAGTCCGGAGTCCCCTTCGACGACCCCAGTGGCGAACGCCTGCGTACGTGGATGGGCGTCTCGCGCGAGACGTTCTACGATCCCGAGCAGGTCGCCATTCTGCCGATGGGGTTCTGCTATCCCGGAACCGGCAAGTCGGGCGACCTGGCCCCGCGACCCGAGTGTGCCCCCGCTTGGCGGCAACCGATCCTCGATCACCTGCCCAACCTGAAGCTGACCCTCGTGATCGGACAGTACGCATTGGCTTGGCATCTTCCGGGTCCCAAACGACCGCTCACCGAAGTCGTTCGAGCCTGGAAGGACCACCGACCCACTCACTTGCCTTTGCCGCACCCCAGTCCGCGCAACAACATCTGGCTGCGCAAGAACCCTTGGTTCGAGGACGAGGTCCTGCCGTACTTGCGACGTCGGGTGAAGCAGGTCTTGAAGTCGCCGAGAGGAGCGGGCAACAGCCCAGGCTCCTAGTTCGGGTCGATCTTCAGCCCGGCCGCTTCGTAGATCTGCGTGAACCTGGGCTCGATCGACGGGTTCGTACCGAGGTTGACGTGAGCGTCCTTCCCGTCCTTGACGTGCATCGAAAGGCACTCGAAACAGATCACCCAATCGGCGACTTGATCACCGCGCTGCGCCCGGATGCCATGACGGGGATTGAAGCAAGACGCGCGCATGCCGTTGTCCTCGTGAATCGTTCGGTAGAGCAAGCGGATGAGCTCAGCGCGTTCGTTCGCGTTCGTCAACTCCACCGAACCGAGAACCGGATAGTTGTGAAAGGCCTCGACATCGTCTCCCCCCGATTCCGACCCCACGTGCATCGGGTTCAGTGCATAGATCGTGACACGGTCCGGCGCTTCCGACGTCGTTCCGGCCCAGTTCGGGACGTCGCTCGGCCGATCGAAGCCCGCGTCGTTCACGGTCGAACCGCAGGAGCAGAGAAGGATGAGCAAGCTGGCAACGAGACGCATGGGTGACTCCTGGAGGTGTTGGAGAGGCAGGTTGACGTGAAGGGCGGTCCTTCATCCACCCGAGAACGCGCAAACGTCGTCGATGGACGGTTCTCTTTCTGTAGAAAAGGTTGCCCGGCCGGACATCTTGGCGGTCCGGGCGCGCACTCGGCCTGCCTCTCGAGGCTGCCCCATCGATGACCCCGCACCAAACCTCGACCGTGGCCCCTGAAGCGGCCCCCAAGCTGGGGAACTCCCCGTCGCGGGGCCGCGCATGATCCTGGCGACCGTGGTGGCGGTGGCCGCAGGGATGATGCTGGTCGAGGCCTTGGCCGGAGCCCGGCCCTGGCCCAAGGTCCGTGGTTGGTGGCCCCGCGCGATCGCCCTGAACGCGATCCAGTTCGGCATCGCTCTCCTGGCCGGTCACACGTGGGAAGCGTGGCTCGCGGATTGGCGTTTGTGGAGCGCCGAGGGCCTGGGCGTCGCGGGCGGAGCGTTGCTCGGCTACGTCGTCATCACCTTCGTCTATTACTGGTGGCACCGGGCGCGCCATCAAGTGCCCTTCCTGTGGCGCTGGCTGCACCAGGTCCACCACAGTCCGACGCGCATCGAGATCATCACGAGCTACTACAAGCACCCGTTCGAGATCGTGCTCAACAGCGTTCTGTCGACGCTCATCCTGTACATGGTCGTGGGCGTCGGGGTCGAGGCGGCGGCGTATGCGATTCTGCTCACCGGGCTCGCCGAGTTGTTCTATCACTGGAACGTGCGCACTCCGTACTGGTTGGGTTTCCTGATCCAGCGTCCCGAGAGTCACTGCGTGCACCACAAACAGCGTGCGCATCGCAACAACTACGCGGACCTTCCGTTGTGGGACATGCTGTTCGGCACCTTCGAGAATCCGCGGTCGTGGGAATCGTCATGCGGTTTCGAGTGCGAACGTGAAGGGCGCTTGAAGGACATGCTGCGCGGAAGGATCGTCGAATGAGCCGTTACGCGATCCTGTTGCTCGTCGTCGGTTGTCTGCAGTTGCTGGGCGACGTGACTGGCGTGGCGGCGCTCAAGGGCATCGGTGCGGCGACGGCGATGTCGCCCGCGCCGCGCGTCTTCTCCTCGGTGAAGGGTCTCGAGACGTACTCGACGCGGTTCTGGATCGAGTGGACGAGCACGACCGGCGAGTCCCGCTCGCTCGAGTTGACGCCCGAGGTCTATGCACGACTTCGCGGCCCGTACAATCGCCGCAACGTCTACGGAGCCGCGCTGGCCTACGGACCCGTGTTGGCCGGCGATCCGATCGCTGCTCCCATGCTTCGTTCCGTGCTCGAGTACGGCTTGTTGGGCGACGCGCCGATCCTGCGCGAACTCGGGTTGGACCCGGCCGACGTGCAGAGCATCGTGCTGCGACTCGAACCCCTCGACGGCACCGATCTCGGGGACCTGCCCGATCGACTGCAGGTGCCGCTCCGATGATCGGATTCTCGAGCAAGCCCCTCGCCTGGACGGGCGGCCAGTACAGCCTGTTTCGCGGGATGCTCGGCGCCTACCTGTGCGTGCATTTCCTGATGCTGATTCCTTGGGGAGCCGAGGTGTTCTCCAGCGCGGGCGTCTTGCCTGAAGGGAAGCTGAGCCCGTTGTTCGGCATCTTCCCGAACCTGTTCCACGTCTCGGACGCGCCCGCCTTCGTGAGCGGTGCGCTGATCGTGGCGGTCGGCCTTTCGATCGCATTGGCGGTCGGTTGGCGCGATCGCATCGCGGCCGTTCTGTTGTGGTGGATCTGGGCTTCGTTGTTCGGACGCAATCCGTTGATCTCGAACCCCAGTCTGCCGTACGTCGGGTTGCTGCTCCTGCTGCATGCCGGAACGCCACGGTCTCCGTTCGGTGCCTGGTCCATGCGGGGTCGGTTGGATCCCGGCGGTGGTTGGCACCTGCCGCGCGACCTGCATCGCGTGGCGTGGATCCTGATGTCTCTCGGTTACACGTACAGCGGCATCGCAAAGTGGTCGAGTCCGTCGTGGCGCGACGGCACCGCGCTCGAGCGCGTCCTGAACAATCCGCTGGCGCGACCGAACGTCCTGCGCGAGTGGTTGCTGCAGACGCCGGATTCGCTCATGCGATGTGCCACGTGGGGCGCGCTGGGTTTTGAAGTCCTCTTCGTCGTGTTCGCCGCGATCTCTCGCCTGCGTCCGTGGGCCTGGGTCGCCATGTTGGGCATGCACGTCGGGCTCGTGTTCCTGATCGACTTCGCGGACCTGTCCTTCGGCATGATTCTGCTGCACCTGTTCACGTTCGATCCCGGCTGGGTGAAGCCACGGCGGGGTACCGAGCCCGCCATCGTGTTCTTCGACGGGGAATGCGGACTCTGTCATCGCACCGTGCGCTGGCTGCTGGCCGAGGACACGGATGGCGCGAGCTTCCGCTTCGCACCGCTGCAAGGCGATACGATCGCAAGCCGGTTGACCTCGGAGCGCATCGCAACGTTGCCGGACAGCATCGTCCTGCTGCGGCCGGGCGGTGAATTGGCGGACCGTTCGGACGCCGTCCTCCTCATCCTGTCGGGACTCGGCGGGCTGTGGAGGTTGCTGGGGAGCGGGCTGCGCTTGGTTCCCAGGCCCCTTCGCAACCTCGGCTACGACGCGGTTGCGCGCATCCGCAAGAAGGTGTTCCAGCAGCCCAGCGGCCTGTGCCCGATGCTGCCACCCGAACTCGGCGCGCGCTTCCTGGCTTGAGCGCTGAGCGGATCTGGCGCTTCTCCGCAGTCGGGTTCGTCCCTCAGCGCGAGGTGGGCTCGAGGGCCGACAGCCACGCCGTGATCGCGTCATGAACACCATGCACCGCGAGCTGCATCCGGTCGAAGTCGAGCGTGTCCGGCGTGTCACCGGCCTCGTGATAGTTGGGGTTCCGGAAGAACGCCGTGTCCGTGATCATGATCGCCGTCATGTCCAGGTCCCAGTAGTTCCGGTGGTCCGAGAAGTCGACGCCGGTGACCGAGGGTGGGGCCAGGAGAGGCTCGGCGCGCAGCCCATCGCGGTGGAGGGCAGCCTGGGTCGAGCGAACGAGCGCTTCGTCCTGGGGACGTCCGACGACGGCCAGGAAGTCGCCGACGGTTCCGTAGCGCTCTTCGAGGCTCGGCGCGGGGAAGGTCTGGGAGCCCTCGGCGCCGGAGTAGAAGCCCAACATTTCGAGCGAGATCATCCCGCTGACCTCGACGCCGCGGACTCGAAGGTCCTGGGCGTGGCGTGCGCTGCCCATGTCGCGGGAGTCGAAGTAGGGAGGCTCTTCCAGCGTGAAGGCGACGAGTTCGACCGTGCTGTCGGGCGTCGTTCGCCCGAGGACCTTGGCCAGTTCGAGCAAGACCGCGACGCCGCTGCCGTTGTCGTCGGCGCCTGGCAGGTCGCCGCACACGTCGTAGTGCGCGCCGACGATCATCCGCGATCCGGCCTCGGGACCGAAACTGGCGATGACGTTGCGGTAGGTGTGGCCGTCGACCTCGAACGCCTGTTCGGAGACGCGCGCGCCGGCGCTGCGGAACAGGGACTCGATGTAGTCGGCGGCGCGATCCAAGGCATCCGGGTGCGCCGCGGATCGCGGCGGCTCCAGCTCGCAGAGGAAACTCACGTGGTCCCGTAGTCCGCCGTCGAACGGCTCGGGTCCGTCCTCGACGTGGATGGGCGCGCGGCTGCAGCCGACGAGCGCGAGGACGCACAGTCCAGCCAATGTCCACGGCGCCGAGATGGGCAAGGTTGGTCGGGGTCGGTCGATTCGCATGCCGTTCCTCGCCGCGTGCTAGTCGTGGTGCGTGTACCGCCCGCCGTGATCGTCGGCGAGCCACTCGAGGATCTGTAGCGAGCCGCCGAGCGCGATGCAGTGGATCTCGATGCCGCGGTGCTTGTTGAAACGTGCGACGGCCTCGCGGATACCACCCTGATCCTGGATCGCGCCCATCGTCGGCTCTCCATCGGAGAGGATGATGATCGTGTCGGCTTCCTGGTCGGCGAAACCCATCTGGATCGCGTCGTACAGGTTCGTCGCGCCCAGCGCGCCGCGCAGGTCGATCCAGTCCTTGGCCTCCTGGCGCGTCTTGTCGCTGGCACCGGCGACACCCTCGGTCAGCCACGGCTCGACGCCGGTCGAGAACGTGATGATGTTGAAGAGCGCGCCGTCCTCGAGGTCCTCGATGGCCTTCTTGAGTTCCTTCTTGGCGCGATCGATGCGCGGCTCGCCCTGACGATCGACGTACTCGGAGCGCAGGCTCTCGAGCATCGAGCCCGAGATGTCGACGATGAAGACGACGCGCTTGGACTGGATGCGGATGCCGAAGAATTCGGCGCGCGAGATCTGCTTGAGTCGGCGATCCTCCTCCTCCTTGGCGCGTTGGCTGAGGACCTCGTCGCTGATCAGCGTCGCGGTGGCGCCGTTGTCCTCGAACCAGGCCAGCCAGGCCTTCGGGCGCAAGCGGTACGGTTCGCCGGTGAGCCGCCAGAGGGCGTCCGCGAACTCGTGCAGCATGCGACCTTCCTCGCTCTGCATCTGGTTGATGATGGGGCCCAGGACCTCGACTTTGCGTGAGGCTTCCATGCCACGCAGGGCCGCGAGGCGCGTGGACCAGTTGGCGTGGCTGAGCGCCGCGGCCAGCAAGGGTTGATCCTCGTCCCTGCCCAGGCGCGCCAGTTCCGTGACCGCAGCGTTGCGCACCTCGGTCCAGTCGTGGGCAGCGTATCTCTGCAACTCGGCCATCCAGGCCTCGTCGCCGTTCTCGATCTTGCTGATCGCTTCGACCGTGATGCTCAGCAGCACCTCGGGCGTCTTCTTGTCGATCAGCTTGCGCAGGTCCTTGAGCGCTTCGGTGTCGCGGCGCTCGCCCAGTTGCACGATCGTCTCGTTGCGGACCTCGTCGCTCTTGTCCTTGATGCCCTTGCGCACCTTCTTGAGCGTCTTCTCGTCGGCCTGATAGCGCGTGGCCAGCAGCGCGAAGATCTTCTCGTGGTTCTTGCCCTTCGCGATCAGCTTGTTCGTGGCGGAATCGACGTCCTCGTCCTTGAGCTCGGCCAGCAGTCGGGCGAGTTCGTGCCGCACGTCGATCGGCGTCACGACTTTCTGGCCGATCTTGATGAAGTTCTTGGCGACCTTGGGCCCTTCGATCCCGACCAGCACGGACGCCGCCGTCTTGCGCAGGTAGCCGGGCATGTTGATGTCCTCGAGCACGTCCCACGCGAGCTTCGCGACCTTGGTGCTGTCGCGTTGGGCGAGCACTTCGAGCATCGCGGAGCGGATGTGCCCGGACGGCTCCTCCTCGAACTGCGCCAGGATGTCCTTCTCGTCGAACTCGGAAGCGATCACGCGGAAGGCCAGCTCGCGCACCTTCGGCAGGCTGTAGACGACCTTCTCGGGTTCGGCGTCCTTGTCCTTGCGCCCCTTCGACTTCGAGTCCTTGTCCTTGGGGACGGTGTACAGCGAGCGGTACCACTCGGCGTCGCTCGCGTCGGGCGAAGCCGTGTGCAGCTTCATCGCGCTCTCGCGCGTCGCGTTGTCCGCATCGGATTGGATGATCTTGGCGAGGTACGCCTTGCCGTTCGTCTTGCAGTCACCGAGGCAGATCAGTGCGGACTCCCGCAGTTCGGGCGCACTGGCGGACGTCGCCGTCGTCAGCAGCAGGTCCAGCGCGACCTGTTGTGCGCCGGGCTCGCCGTCCAGGATCACGAGCGCGCGCAGGATCTCGCGCTGCATGTAGATGCTGGACATCGTGCCGAAGAGTTCGACCAGGGCGTCCGCGGCGGCCTTGGACTTGAAGTTCGCCAGCTCGACGAACTTCTCGGGCTCGACCTCGTCGCGCGCCTTGGCGATCTCGGCTTTCAGGGAGGCCACGTCGCCTTGGCCGGCGGCGGGCACGGCGAGGGCCAGGGGAAGCAGGGCGAGCAACAAGGTGCGCAGGGTGGAATACATCATAGGTCGAGTCTCGATCATCACGGGCGCACGCAGGTGGGTGACCCGCGTGCGTTCATCCTACGGCGTACCCAGAGCGTGCGTGAGACTCCCGCGTAAGGAGTCACTCTCATGCTGGCCGTGGCCGCTAGAAGTGGTGCGAGCAGCCGCAGAGCGGATCCGCACCGATCGGACTACCGGGCGGAGCTTCGTCCGCCGGGATCATCTCGGGCGCCGCGTCCTGGCTGCGCGTCAGGAAGCGCTGGATCCGGGCTTCGAGGACCGTGCTCCTGGTGTTCCCAGCCAGTCGAAAGATCGAGCCTTCCGCGCGTTCCCGCACGAGGGCCGAGGCGCGCGCATCGGAGGCCAGGCGAACCAGACCTTCGAGGACGCAGTGGCGGACGACCGACACCAGAGGATCTTGCGCGGGAGTGCCGTCGAAGGCCTTCTCGGACAGCGCCTGCAGCACCTCCTCGAGTCCGACGGGGCTCCGCGCATCGATCAAGCGAGCGCAGCGTTCGCGTTGGAGCAAGCCGGCGACGACCTGGTCGGCCATGGCGGCCGCGGCACCGACCGTGTCGAAGGCGGGCGACGTGCGGCTGGGGAACAATTCACGGTTGCCCCCCGCGCCAGGACCGCGAGG
>JAJDEX010000255.1 GCA_029259575.1 Planctomycetota bacterium
ACCGCCGATGAGATCGTGCACGGTTCCACGGTCGCCCTGAACGCGCTGTTGACCGGCCGCGTCGCGCGCACCGCGCTCATCACCAACGCGGGGTTCCGCGACCTGATCGAGGTCGGGCGCCAGGACCGTCCCGACCTGTACGCGCTGCATCCCGAACGCACCCAGCCGCTCGTTCCGCGCGAGCGTCGTTTCACGGTCGGCCAACGCTCGTGGCCGGACCCGGGCGACGGGCGAGGCTCGACGCAGATCCTCGAGATCGAGCGTCCCGACGACGCGTCCCTGCGCGACTTGGCCGAACGCGTCCGCAAGTCGGGCGCCGAGAGCGTCGCGATCTGCCTGCTGCACAGCTACGCCGACCCGGCGATCGAGCAACGCGTGGCGCGCGCACTGCGCGGTCTACGCATCCCGATCACGTGCTCGGGCGAACTGCTCGCCGCGTACCGCGAGTTCGAACGCTTCTCGACCGCCATCGTCGACGCGAGCCTCGCCCCCATCCTGTCGCGCTATCTGGCCAAGCTGTCGACGTCGCTCGGGGACCAGAGGCTCTCGATCCTGAAGAGCGCGGGCGGCACGGTGCCGGCCCAGGTCGCCGCACAACATCCGGCACGCGTGCTGCTCTCGGGACCCGCCGGTGGCGTCGTCGGCGCGGCCCACGCCGCGCGTGAAGCCGGACTGGGAGCGATCGTCACGCTCGACATGGGCGGCACCAGCACGGACGTGGCCTTCCACGATCCCGAGGCCGGATTGGTCAACGCGACCGGCGGCGCGACGATCGGAGGACATCCCGTCGCGTTGCCGACGCTCGACATCCACACGATCGGTTGCGGCGGCGGCTCGCTCGTCCACGTCGACACCAGCGGCGTGCTGCACGTCGGACCGGGCAGCGCGGGCGCCGATCCGGGTCCCGTCGCCTACGGTCGCGGAGAACAGTTGACGGTGACCGACGCGCTCGTGCACCTGGGCCTCGTCAGCGAAGGCGGGTTCCTGGACGGCTTCGCTCTGGAGCACGACGCGGTGACGCGTGGATTCGAGGCGCTCGCGAAGCACTTGGGCACGCGGCCCGCACAGGCCGCCGAAGCCGTGCTGGAGGTCGCGCGCGCTGCGATGCGTCGCGCGCTCGGCGTCATGACGATGCAGCGCGGGCACGACCCCGCCCAGCTTCCGTTGGTCGCGTTCGGCGGAGGAGGCGGTCTGCATGCCGCGAACCTCGCGGCCAGCCTGGGCATGCCCGGTGCGCTCGTTCCGACGTTGCCCGGCGTGCTCTCGGCGTTCGGCATGGTGCATGCCGAGGCGACGGTCGACGGCACGCGCACGGTGCTGGAAGCGCTGTCCGCCTGGGGCAAGACCAAGCGCCGCCAAGCGTTCGCGCAGCTCGCCAAGGACGGCAACACGCGATTGCGCCAGGCGGGTCACGCGGCGCGCTCGATCGATCAGGAGTGCGTTCTCGACGTGCGCTATCACGGACAGAGCCACGAGCTGGCGATCCCCGAGTGCGCCGATCCCGCCGCGGCGTTCGCCGAGCGGCACGAAGCTCGTTACGGATGGAACCTGCCGGGCGCCGTGATCGAGCTCGTCCACCTGCGTCATCGCTCGAGCGTCCGTTCCGAGGTTACGGAACGTCGCACGTCGAACCCCAAGGCGCGCGCGGCACCGAAGAGCGCGATCCGCGTCGTCGCCATGGCCCACCAGGGTCGTCGCGCCGAGGTACCGCGTTACGTGCGCGAGTTGCTGGAGCCAGGGCACCGCGTGAAGGGGCCGGCCGTGATCGAGGAGTTCACCGCGACCACGATCGTGCCCGCAGGCTGGCGCGCCGACGTGCGCGTCGGTGGGCATCTGTGGCTGCACCCCGCGTAGATCGGGGAGCGCAACGGCCTGGATCCTGACCGACTCGCGGTTCAGCGGTGGAATCGGTCCTGAGTCATTGATGGCGGGCCCCGCCTCCGCTAGAACACGCGCGTTGCGGCGCTTCGCCCTTCACGCATCCGGGGCCTCCCCACCGGATCACCTGATCGGCCACCCGCACGGCCTGCAAGGACACACCATGACCGCCGACCTCGGACGAGACGAATTGCGCACGGCGCTGGCCGAATTGATCGCCAGCCAGCCGGACCTCGAGGTGGACGTGAAGGTGATCGAGGAGACGACGAAGATCGAGGACATCGGCTTCGACTCGATCTCGATCCTCGACTTCATGTACGAGATCGAGGGCAAGTTCGGGATCGAGTTGGCGGTGCGGGATCTGGTCGAGATGGTGCAGGTGAAGGACCTGCTCGATCACCTCGAAGGAAAGCTCGCCAAGTGAGCGAGGCGGACAGCTCGGTTCGCCAAGACCAGACGACGCTGAACCCGGTGGTGAAGGCGTGGTGCTACGTCCAGTACCTGCTCTTCCGCGCACTGCTGTTCGTGCTCGGCGTGATGCCGTTGGGCGTCTCGCTGGGCATCATGTCCGGGCTGGCGCGCGTGGCGTTCCTGGTCCTGCGCACGCGCCGCCGGCACACGATCGAGAACGTGCTGCAATCGTCGATCACCGACGACCCGCGCGAGGCCAAGCGCATCGCCGCCGCCGCGTTCCGCACCTTCCTGATCATGATCACGGAAGCGATGATCGCGCGGCAGCGACTGTCCGCAGCCAACTGGAAGGACCACGTCCAGGTCAACCTGCACCCCGAGGTGCGCGAGCTATTGAACGATCCGGATCAGGGTGTGCTGGTCGCGACCGCGCACGTCGGCAACTGGGAGATCCTCGCGCGCGCCGCCTCGATGGTGAAGCCGTTGCGCGCGATCTACCGGCCCTTCAACAACCCGTACTTCGACGAGGCGATTCGCCAGGATCGCGAGGGCGAGAACCTGACGTTGATCGCCAAGTACGACGCGGACCCGATGCGCTTCATCCGCACGCTGACCGAGGGCGAGGTGCTGGCGATCATGATCGACCAGCACGCGGGCAACGGCATCTACGTCGACTTCTTCGGTCGCCCGGCCAAGACCACGACGACCGTCGCGATGCTGCATCTCGTCACACGTGTCCCGCTGGTCGTGGCGTATGCCGTGCGCACCGGCCCCCTGCAGTACGAACTGCGCTCGGGTCCCCCGTTGACCTTCAAGCGTTCCGGCAACCGCGAGAACGACGTGCGCGAGATCACCCAGACGCTGACGCGCGGCATCGAGGACATCGCCCGCGAGCACCCCGAACAATATATGTGGGGCCACCGCCGCTGGAAGTGACTATCACATTGCGAGTCACTCGCAATGCGCAGCTCACCGAACGCCGCGCCTAGAACGTCGCGACGAACACGTCGGACAGGTTCGCGTCGATCACCGACATGCCCCCGGGGTCCGCGTCGCGGTGCCACAACTGGAAGTACCACGTGTCGCCCGGCGCGATCGCCTGGCCTCCGGGCGTACACGGGATCGTGGTCGGCACGTCGAATCCCGTACCGGTGGTCGAGGTCCCCGACTTGTTCACGAACACGTTGCCCGTCTCGTCGAACTGCCCGACGCTGTTGAGCCTCGAGTTGCCCTGGTGCCCCGCCACTCGCGGCGAGTAGCGACAGATGGGAATGGTCAGGCAGAGCACTCCGTTGCCGAGCGGTGTCGAGGCGTTGGCTCCGCTCGAGACCATGAACAGGCCGAACTGACCGGGCGCGCCGTGCGTCGCCTCCAGGTGCAAGCCCGACGACCCGGGCGTAGGCACGAAGTAGCTGGGGTAGAGCGTCGTGCTGAGACCGGTCGCGTTCGGACTCGCGGGAGAACACAACAGCGGTTGGTCGGGACATACATCGACCGTCAGGAATCCGGTCCCCCCGGCGGCGCCGAGAGGTCCTCCGACCTGGACCAGGAACGTGTCCCCGGGCTGGATGCCGTTCACCAGGACGCGGCTGCCCGGTGCGCAACTCGGGAAGATCAAGGTGTCGTCGTCGTTGCTGGTGAGGCAAACGGCGCTGCAGTCGGAACCGGCGTGAACCTGCAACGTGGTGTCGATCCCCGCGCCGCACGTGTCGAAGCAGAAGTCCCCCGTGCCGACGGACGTCCACGCGTAGAAGACGTCCCGGTCGACCATGGCGTTGCACGGCAAGCCACCTCCGTCGAAGCCCGACATCGTGCTGGACGTGGTGTCGAACGCGCGGATGGTGATGCCACCGATGGCCGTCGGCGTCGCGCAGGTATCGCTCTGGATCGGGCCCGCCGCAACGGCTGAACCAGAGGTGACGCCCAGGAAAAGCAGGACGAGCAGGATGGAACCGAACGAGAGGAAGCGGGACATCGACGGGAGAGAGTGGGTCGGGAGAGCGATCCGGCGGTGGGCCTCGAAGGTCGTTCCCCTGGGCCCATGTTGGCATATCGGCCCGAATCCGTGCGAAGTGCTGCTCCAGTTCGAATTGGTGCCGTCCTCGAGCGAGGGCAAACTTGACGGGGAGCCTGCTTGGGCCTCGAATGCTCCCTGGCCGGAGGCTGCGCCCCCACCGCCACGACCATGGACACCCAAACCGAACCGCCCGCACCCGACGTGAGCACCACCTGGCCGGGCTTCAGCCTGCTGTTCTTCTCGAGCGAACAGGCCGACTACAGCAAGGACAAGTTCTCGCTGTTCCGCAAGTCGACGCGCATCGCCGACGAGAAGGGCTTCGAGGCCGCGTGGATCCCCGAACGGCACTTCCACTCGTTCGGGGGAATCTTCCCCAACCCGTCCTTGCTGGGCGTGGTGCTGGCCGAGTCGACCCAGAACCTGCGCATCCGGGCCGGCAGCGTCGTGCTCCCCCTGCACAGCCCGATCCGCGTCGCCGAGGACTGGTCCGTCGTCGACAACCTGTCCGACGGCCGCGTCGACATCGCGTTCGCGGTCGGCTGGAACCCGAACGACTTCGTCATCGCGCCCGACAACTACGAGGACCGCGTCGCGCGCACGTTCGAGGGCATCGATACGATCAAGCAGCTGTGGCGCGGCGAGACGATCACGACCGACAACGGCGTCGGCAAGCCGACCGACATCCGCATCTACCCGATGCCGCAGCAGCCCGAGCTGAACTGCTGGCTGACGTGTTCCGGAGGGATCGAGCGCTTCGAGCAAGCGGGCAAGAGCGGCTTCAACATCCTGACCGCCCTCTTGTTCCAGAGCGTCGCGGAACTGAAGCCCAAGCTCGAGGCGTATCGCGCCGCCTGGGACGCCGCCGGTCATGCGGGCCGCGGACATATCACGTTGATGCTGCACACGCTGGTCGGCGAGGACGCGGCGACGGTCAAGGAGACCGCGCGCGAACCGTTCAAGGCGTACATCGAGAGCTCGGTCGACCTGTGGAAGGGCAACGAGACGCGCCTCGACGACCTGTCGCCGCGCAAGCGTGACGACCTGTTCGAGTTCGCGTTCGAACGCTACTACCGCAACACCGCGTTGATGGGCACGCCGGAAACATGCACGCCGATGGTTGCTGAACTGGCGGACGCCGGCGTCGACGAGATCGCGTGCTTGATCGACTTCGGCGCGCCGGAAGACGCCATTCTGGAAGGGCTCGAGAGCCTCGACCGTTTGCGCCAGGGCCCCAGCGCCTAGGTTCTCCGTGACACCCCGAACGATCGAACCGCGCCGCGTGGCGGTGACGGGCATGAGCGTGGCGACGGCCTTGGGCTTCGAGCTCGAGACCTTCTGGTCGGCCATCCTCGCGGGCGAGAGCGGGATCCGGCGGATGGACTTCGCCAGCGAGCTCGACCTGCCCGTGCGTATCGGCGGCTGCGTCGATCGCGCCGGCCTCAAGGAAGCCGCCGCGCGTTACAAGCTGAAGGACAAGGACGACTGGCATTTGATGGGCCTGTACGTCGTCGGGCGCGCGCTCGAACACGCTGGCTTCGCCACGGACAAGTCCGCACCGATCGAGGCCGACGTGATCGTCGGCACGGGTCATGGCAACATCGTCGCGACCAACGAAGGCATGGCCGCCTTCCAGGAGACCGGCCCGCGACGCGTGCGCCCGACCGCGGTGCTGCGCTCGATGTCGCACCGCATCGCCAGCCTCGCGTCGATCCAGTTCGGATTGACCGGAGCCAGTCACGTCGTCAGTTGCGCCTGCGCTTCCGCGTCGGTCGCCATCGGCCAAGCCTTCCAGCAAGTGCGCTTCGGCATGTCGGATCGCTCGGTGGCCGCGTCGGCCGACAGCGGCTTCGACCCGGCGACCTTCAGCGCCTGGAACCGGTTGGGCGTGCTCTCCCCCATCGAGGATCCGGCCAAGGCCAGTCGCCCGTTCGACGCGGCCCGCGAAGGGCTGGTCATGGGCGAGGGCGCCGCGGCCCTGGTGCTCGAGGCCTGGGACGTGGCCGAGGCGCGGGGCGCGACGATCCTGGGCGAGATCCTGGGCTACGGCGCATCGTCCGACGCGAGTCACTTGTTGCAGCCGAAGGCCGAGGGCCAGGTCGTCGCGATCCAACGCGCGCTGCGTGATGCGGACCTCACACCGGCGGACCTGGGTTACGTCAACGCGCACGGCACCGGTACGGAACTGGCGGACGTGGTCGAGGCCGAGTCCCTTCAGCTGGCCCTGGGCGACGCCGGACGCACGGTGCCGGTCTCGAACACGAAGGCCCAGCTCGGTCACCTGATGGGTGCCACGGCGGGCGTCGAGTTGATCACCACGCTGCTCGCGCTGCGGGACGGTCAGTTGCCGCCCTCGCGCAACCTGGACAACCCCGACCCTCGCTGTCCGCTGAACTTCGTCCGGGACGAGCCGCTCTCGAGCGATGCGCGCTACGCCTTGAAGAACAGCTTCGCGTTCGGCGGATCGAACAGCGTCGTCGTCGTCGGACGGGGCTGACTCCGCCAGAGAAGAAGGCCAGGGGGAGAAAGCCAGGGGGAGAAAGCCGGAGGAGCCGCCAAAATAGGTGCGGCCCCCCCGGACGAGCTGGCAAGAAACCGTGCTCTTGGTGCCGGCGAACCGGCCTCTCCTCTAGCCTTCCGAGATCCTCTCCAAGTCCTCGGAAGACGCTTCTATCGATCGCTCTGCTGACGATCGAGGGCGAAGATGATGATGAAGTTGCCGAGGGTTCGCTCGGTTCGTGTCGGAACTCTTTTGGGAGCGTTCCAGATTGGCGCGCGACAATCTGTCTTGCCGTGAAGACACCTGACGTCCCCGCTGCGAGCCCGTGGTTCGCGCGATCCTGGGAACGGGTACGGACTGTCTCGCTATGCGCCACGGGATCGCATGGATCGCCGCAAACCTGCGCAGGACTCTCCACGGTGAACCTGCGTCTTCCATAGCGGGCGTAGTCCGAAGCGGGAGTACCGCGTCAGTCACCTTCCTCCCGATAGCGCGAGC
>JAJDEX010000256.1 GCA_029259575.1 Planctomycetota bacterium
TCGTCAACGCGATCTTCGCGAGCATCCTCGGCTTCGGACTGCTGCGCAGGACGTATTACGTCAAGGCGGTGATGGGTGAGGCGATCGCGATCAGCGAGGCCGGCTGGCGCAAGATGACCGTACGCCTCGTGCTCTGGTTCATGTTCCTCGCCGGGCTGAACGAATTCCTTTGGCGCTCGGTCTCGACCGACATGTGGACCAACTTCAAGGTCTTCGGCATGCCGATCCTGTCGGTCGTGTTCTTGATGACGCTCGGCCCGCTCGTGGCGAAGCACGAGATCAAGTCCGAGTCGCCGGAAGCGCCCGCGAACGGTTGAGACTCTCGCCCATCCCCATCCGATGATCCATCGCCTCCGGCTCACGCCCTGCCTGCTGTTCGCCACACTGCTGGCGGGTTGCGGCTCCGAGTCCAGATCGGACACGACCCCGTCCGTGGTCCAGGTTCACATCGGTGGACTCACGTCCGAGGGACGGACCCTCATCGAGCGCGATGGTCAGCGCGAGATCGCCCGGGTGAACCGAGACCTGCTCGAGATCCCAGGTGTCCACGATGTCACCTCGGCTCTGGACGGCAGCGACCTCGAATGGCGCCTCGTCGTCGATGCCAGACATCGAACCGTGTGGACCTCGATCGCGGCGATCTGCAATCAGATCACCGAGCAGCGCCCCCGCGTCGTTCGCGATCACGCGGGCCGTTGGCACACGACCACGCACGCGGACATCGGTTTCGACATCGAACCCAGCCCGCTCGTGCGAACCCTCGTGTTCGAACCGACCCGCACCGCGAACGTGTCGTTGACCGCGATCGCCCGCTCGCTCGCCGAGGTCCCGGGCGTGCGCTTCGCCCATGCGTCGGGGGCTCGTTTCGAACGAACCACCGTCGAGACGGGTCCCGACAGGCTCGACGCGTACGGACTCACGGTGGACGAGATCGATGGCGCGGTCCGACGCGCCTTGGGTTTGCGCCTCGACCTCGAGGACCTCGAGGCCTTCGTCGTCCGCACGCACGAGGATCACCTGATCCGGCTCGGGGACGTCTGTCGGGCCCACCACGAGTTCGTCGACTCCGCCCACGTCCACCGACAGAGTCCGATCGGAGTCGTCCAGGTCGTGCACACGACCGACACGGATTGGGACCAGGTCCTCCAACGCGCCGTCGAGCTGGGCACGACCGAGAGACTGCTGGTGCACTGGCTGCGTCCCACCGAGGCCGAGCGCGAGAAGGCCGACGCCACGCGGATCGACAGCTTCGAACGCACCGTCTGGATCGACCTCGGAGGAGCCGACGACCTGACGCTGGCCCGCGAAGCCCAAGGCATCGCTCAAGCGGTGAACGACCTTCCCGCGGTGTACGTCTGGCCCCAATCCGTTCCGAAGATCCACAACGAGCTCGACCTGCAGCTGAACGATGCCGGACGCTCGCTCGGCCTGACCCCGCGCGACCTTCCGTCCATCCTGTTCCAGGACGAGCACGGGCAGCTGCTCCCGTTCGACTCGATTCGGGTACGGACCCCGGATGGAGCGAGTGTGCCCCTCACGAGCGTCACGAAAGCCACCGAGACCGAGGTCGCCCGTCCGCGGGTGAACGTCGGACGCAACGCGGTCGTACGAATCCTGGTGCGGCTCGAGGGGCAGGAGGATCGTGAAGCTCAGCTCGAATCGATCCGCGATGCGGTCGACGCGCTGCCGTTGCCGTCCACGGTGAGGGTCGCGGTCCGGGCACTCGCCTCCGAGTCGTTCTGACCTCGGCTCGCCAGGTCCTCAACGTCGCAACGCGACGTCCATCCTGAACTGGAAGCTGAGTTTCGGGTCGCCCTTGCGCCACAGACTCTCGGCGTAATCGTCCGCACGCTGGGTCGCCACGACGTCGAACGTCCGCCCCGCGGCGATGACCTGGAACGGCTGCGTCACGTCGACGACGCGGGAATCGATCCACAGCGTGACGCGCCTCACGTCCCCGGTGACGTGGATCTTCTGGCCGTCGACCCGCACGTCGACGCGCTTGCCCTCCTCGGGCTCGTCGACGCTGATCCACGAGAACTCCTTCAACACGTCGTCGGTCATCGTCCACGTGATCTCTTTGGGGACGGTGGTGCGCGACGTCTGCAACTGCGTCTCCAGGAGGTCCCGGTCCGGCAGTCCGCCGTGCCCGTGCCCCGGTTCGAACAGGAAGTCGACGGGATAGATGTCCTCGCGGCCGCCCTTCAGAGTCTGGATCTCTTCGGCGAAGGCTTCGCAACGTTCGCGACGTCCGTAAGCGGTGTCGTTCTCGCCCACCATGTACGTGAAGCGCGTCGTGCGCAGGTTCTCGCCGGCGGTCTCACCACCGGTCGGCGCCGCGGCGCTGGAGTGAATCGTCGCGAAGCGCCACGGGATCTTCGTGCCGATCACGAAGGCGCCGTAACCGCCATGGCTGTACCCGATCAGGTGAACGCGGTCCGAATCGACGTCGCCGAAGCGCACGAACTGCTGGACCAAGTTCTCGATGAGCGGGCTGATCTTGTCGTCGTAGACGCCGTTCCACTCGTTGTTCGGAGCGCGCAAGGCGACGTACTTGTAGCCGCCGTGCTCGGGGTGATCCTTGTAGTAGACCTGCATGTGCTCCCACTGGGAGTCGTTGACCTCCTTTGCCGCACCGCCCCCACCGTGCATCGCGATGACGAGGCCCCAGCCGTCCGCCGGACGCTTGCCGACCGTCTTGACCGTGTAGGGCGAGAGTCGCTCCGGCGCGAAGGCCTTGTTGACGTCGAACGCCGCCTTGTGCCGCGCGCGAATGTCGGCGTGCTCGTACCCCCACACCACGCAGGGCAGAAGGCCCGCCTCGCCGCGCCCCCCGAAGATGTTCAAGAAGGGCAGTTTCTCGCCGCTCTCGCGTTTCTCGAACCACTCCTTCATCACCAACTTCGGATCCTCGCCGGACACGAACCCGGGCCAGGACCAGACGTCCTGGCTGTCGTAGAAGACGTCGACGTCCTCGGGGACCTGGGTGACCCACGGGAAGGACCAACCCTCGGGCGTGTCGATCTGCAGGGCCAGCGTGGCGCCGCGCGGCACCTCGCATTCGAGGATGTCGTTGGTGTCCTTGTCGGCCCCCTTGGTCGTGCCCTCGAAGTGCACACCCTTGACGCCGTTGACACTCACTCGCAAACCGATAGCGACTCGCACCCCCTTCGGGATGTCGAACGCGTCGAAACGGAAGCGCGTCGTCGTGGGCTTCGCCTCCTCCGCGACGGGCGGCGCTTCGTCCTGGTAGCGCGCCGTCACGTCGATGCCGGGCACGGGTCGGTCCGGTGCCCAGGGCAACGCGAACGGCGTCTGGGTCGCGCTCCAACCGACCGCGAAGATCGCGTGCAGCGGATCGCCGGCGATCGCGCGCTTGGCATCCGCTTCGAACCAACCGTGGTCGAGTCCCTTGGGATCGGGCTCGGCCGCGCCGACGAAGTGCCACTCGCCCTCGCTCCAGATCTCGACCCACGTGTGGTTGCCCTGCTTGTCGACCCAGCTGGGTGTGCCGACGAGGCGCGCGGGCACGCCGACCGAGCGGCAGGCGTTGCTCAGCAGGATGGACAGGCCGGTGCACGAGGCGAGACCTTGTTCGATCGACTCCTTCGGGCTCTGGTCGGCACGCTTGCGCGCCGTCGAGTACTTCACGCCGAGCTCGCTGAAGATCGTCTCGTTCAACGTCTTCGCAGCGGCCGCCGGCGTCGTCGCATCCTTCACGACGGGCCACCAGCGCTCGGTGAACTCTGCGCGCCACGGGTCGCGCGGCTCGGTGACGTTGGCGTACGGCAGCACGAACTCCTGGAACACGTCCTCGGGCAGCGCAGCACCCCAGGCCGCGCGGGCCTTGGCGACGTGCGCGAGCTGGACGTTCTCGAGGACCTGCGCCGGGTCGAGGCTGGTCACATCGGCTTCCGGCATCGAGCGCAACAGATGCGCCAGGTCTGCGCGGTGCTCGGTCGACACGGCGTCCAGGATCGCGGCCCAGGAGCTACGCGCCTCACCGGCACGTGCGATCGAGGTCTCGACGTCGGCGTCCCACCAGACATCGGTGGAGACGTCCTGGGGCGTGAGGAGACGGAAGCCCATCAGGGCCGGGAGAACGAGCAGGAGCAGAAGGAAGCGCATGGGAGGTCCGGAGGATTCGGGTTCCCGAAGAGGCTACCGATCTGCACCGTCGTTGGGGCGCACGAACCCGAGGGACGTCGAGGTCCTACGCCGTCGATACGCCGCGAACGTCCTCCGCGTCGCTACCAGCGCGCGCATTCGGTGCAGGTACACGCGGGGTCGTACGACTCGGGCGCGTCGTCGGCGCCGCTGTAGCCCATGCCTGCCAATTCAGCTTCGAGCGCTGCGCCCGACAGCTCGCTTCCACCCCAATCCTTGGGTCGCGCGTCGCCGAGCCATTCCACGATCTTGGCGCGGAGTTCCTTGGAGCGTTCGGGGTTCGCCTCGGACACGTCGGTCGCGGCTTCGGGATCGGCCTTCAGGTCGAACAACTCGAACTGATGTCGGCGGCGACTCAAGTCGCCTGGGCGCACGCCCTCGTCGCAGAGGTGCAGGACGCCGAGCCAGCCGGCGAACTCGCCGGAAGCAGCTTCGCCATTGCGCGCCAAACCGAACCGCGTGAACTCCTCACCAACACGGAATGCATAACCAGGCCTGAGTGGGAACATTCCGGCACCCTTCGGAAACTGCTCCGCGATCACTCCGGACCAATCCAGGAGACGTGCGCCGAGATCCGAGTTCATGTACGGACCATCGATCCGCGCTCCGACCGGGACATCGGGTCCCGCGAAGATCATCGGCACGCGCAACGTCGCACGATCCAGGTGACGGTGATCGAACCACCCATCGTCGACGCCGAGGTGTTCGCCATGATCCGCCGTCAGCGCGATCGTCGCATTCGCGAACGCCGGATGCGCGAGCACGGGCGCCAGGCGTTGGTCCACGCGCGTGACCTCGCCGCGGTACTGCGCTTCGATGTAGTTCAGATCGCGGACGCCCATGGCCCAACCCGGCACGCGACGCGGCACAGCGAGCTCGGCACGTTTGGGGTCGACGTCCTCGGGCCAGTAGCCCGCGAACGCATCGGCCGGCGGTCGGTACGGCGCGTGCGCATCGAACAGGTGCAACCACGCGAACACGGGACGGTCGTCGGGCACGTCGTCGAGCCAGCGCAGCATGCGCTCGGGCGCGTCGAAGCTGTCCGACTCGTCCGCGTGCGGCGCCGCGTAGCGATCGAAGCCTTGATGCAGGCCCGAGCGCTCGGGCGCCAGGTGGCTCGCGCTCACCGCGGCCAGCGTCAGGAAGCCCGCATCGCGAAAGATCTCGGCCAGCGTCAGCGCCTTCGGCAGCAGCGGCGTGCGATTGTTCAGCACGCCGGTGTCGCGCGGGTGCACGCCCGTCATGATCGCGACGTGCGACGGATTGGTGATGTGCGTCGTCGCCCAACAGTCCGTGAAGATCGTACCGCGTTCGATCAACGCGTCGATCGCGGGCGTGCGCACGTCGACGCCATCGCCGGCGAGGCCCAGGTAGTCGCCGCGGTGCGTGTCGGACGTGATCAACAGGACGCGCGGCGGGGTCGGCCGTAATTCGACCTCCTCCCAAGCCAGCGCGATCGCAGCCGTGGACGTCGCGGACTCGAGCCGCACGTCGAACGTCGCGTCGGCGTCGCATTCGAAGATCCGCGTCCACGCATCGGGAGCGAGCTGGCCGAGGTCCAGCTCGCGCAACGCGTCCGGCAGGTCGTCCCCGACCAAGCGCGCATCGGCCGGCATCGGTCGACCGCCCGGCACGCCCAAGCTGAGCGTCACGCGGAAGTCCTCGGAGGCGCCCAGACGCAACGAACAGCCATGACCCGCGAACAACGGGATCGCCTGGCGCGTCTCACGGCCGACCGTGGCCACGTGCGCTCCCGGATCGAAGTGAGCCGCTTGCGTCGAACGCACCAGCTGCACGCCGCCGAGCTCGTTCCACTCCGCTTGCCCGGTGAACGCGATGCGGACCGCGTCGATCGGACCACCGACCAGGTTCTCGGGCTGCAACGTCATCACGAGACGCTCCGGCGCATGTTCGTCGATTCGTTCGGAGGGCGTGCCGTGCAACACGTCGCCGTCCCGCACCAGGCCGACGACGACCGTGTCGCGCGATGCGGAAGCGACCTCCAGGATCACGCTGTCGAACGTGCTCGGATCGATGTCGACGGCGAACTCGATCGAGCGCGCTCCCGATCCACCGAGTCGCAGTCGTCCGTCCACGACCGCTTGCGTCTTGGCGGTCACGACCGCACGGGCGGGATCGAGCGTCCGCACGACCTCGGGCCGGCGCAGGTCCTCGAGCGCAGATCGCTCCCTGGTCCCCACTTCGTCCACGCGCAGTCCGGGCGGGTTCGGCGCCGGGCTGCAACCGAGCAGACCCCAGGCGACGAGGACGAGCAGAGTGAGGAGGACGGGGCGCACCCCTACAGAGTACGGCAGAGCGCCAGGGTGTCGCGGGTGGCAGGGTCCTCGGCCTCGACTCGATGCAGCGCGACCGGATTGAGTCAGCTCTGGAACCTGGGACTGGCATCGAAATGGAGAGCGGCTACCCTTCTCCTCGTGAACGACGAAACCACCATCATCGCCAAGGGCTCCCACGGGGCCCTGAAGTCGACCCAGAAGCTGCTCACCTCGAACGGGATCGGTGCCGAGATCGTGCAACCGCCCGGCGAGGACCTGAACAAATGAGGCTCCAAGCTCTGGCTCGTGGTCGCGAGTCATCAAGCGAGAGATGCTGCTGGAGTCATGGTCGCCGCCGAACGCGCGGGCATGTCCCAGGTCGAGCTCGACGCCGCGGACTGCGTGATCGACCTCGACGCCGATCAGGCCAGTTGCCCGGCATGCATGGGGACGATTCCGAAGGGATCCGTCATGTGCCCCGAGTGCGGCCTGCGCATCGGGTGAGCCGCCAGGCTGCTCCGGACGTGCGAAGTGCAAGGGCGTGACGAGGCGTGGAGTCCACCGGGCACACGGCCTGAACGTCCCTCGGACGACTCGAATCGCGACGGTCCGCGGAACTTGACGGATCGAGCGGTGGAGATCGCCGGGCGCTCGGCCTAGGGTCGGCCCCGTGTTCCCCGAACCTCCCCTCGAGGTCTACGCGCATCCACGCAAACGACCCTGCCAAGAACGCGCGCTCGTCCTGCGCGCCGTCGGCCTGCCCAGCCAGGTCCTCCAGCACGAGGGCTTCTGGCGCCTGTTCGTCCCTGCCGAGATCTTCGAGCGCGCCCACGCCGAGCTGGTCGGCTACGACGAGGAGAACAAGGGCTGGCCGCCGCCCAAGGTCCAGGGAGCGCATCGCTCCTCGGGTCGCCGCGAGACGGTCGCGTATGCAGCCCTGATGATTCTGATGTACCCGATCGGGCAGAAGGGCCTGCTGGGCACGGATTGGTGGACGCCCGGCCGCGTCGCCGGGGACCTCGTGCGCGAAGGCGAGGTGTGGCGCACGGTGACGGCCTTGACCTTGCACGTGGACCTCTCGCACCTGGCGGGCAATCTGCTGTTCGGCGTCCTGTTCGCGCTCGTCGCCAGCCAGAGTCTCGGACCCGGCCTCGTCTGGTGGGGTGCGCTCCTGTCGGGCGCGTTCGGCAACGCGTTGAACGTCGTGTTCCGTGACCCCGAGTTCCGCTCGGTCGGAGCGTCGACCGCGGTGTTCGGGATCGTGGGGTTGATGAGTGCGTTCGAGGCGCTACGCCGAGACTCCCCGGGCATACGCACGTTGCGCAGCTTGGGTCCGGTGCTCGGCGGCGCCGTCCTGCTCGGGTTCCTGGGCATGGGCGGCGGCGAGGGCTCGCCAGATCGCGTCGACATCGGTGCTCACGTCTTCGGGTTCCTGGTCGGCTCCGTGTTCGGTGCGACGTGCGCATGGCTGCGACTTCCCGACCGCATCCACTCCCGCGCACAACACGTCCTCGCCGCAACGGTCGCGCTCCCACTGGTCATCGCGTGGGTCCTCGCCCTCGTCTGACACGACCGGAGAAGACGCACGAAGTTCGGAGAGGCCAACCACCACTTCGGAATTGCCCTTAAGGCGAACGACGAGGAACGTCGCGGCATCCTTCGGCGACAGCGAGAACGCGGTATTACCAATCGGTAAACGGCGCGAACGCGAAACGGACTTGTGATCCCTGCCAAGTGGTGTTCGACTGCCTTCGTGACCTTCGGGTCGCACGGCGACGACGGTCGCCTCGACGAACGTCTGCTCCGCAAGGAACGAACGCTCGGACGACGGTCAACCTGCGGGATGGGAGAGGACCCCGCTAACCGACCCGGACTGGGCTTATGAGAGGCCCCCAGAAGGCGCTACGTAGTAGCGCCTTCTTCTATGGATGGAGTAGGCGGTACGTAGTTGCTGCGCCTTCTTCTATGGAAGGAGTAGGCAGCACGCAGCTGCAGCACCTTCCTCCCAACCCATCCACGAACGCCAACGGCCACCCAGCAGCTTCGCTACTGAGTGGCCGTTGACCTGCGCTGGAAGAGCGTGGCGGACGCGCCGCACGCCAACGGGGACTACGCCCGAGACCTCAGAGGTGCTCGAACAATCCCGTTCCACCCGTCGGATCGGTGAGCGTCACCGGAGTCGCGGGGTGCACGAGGTCCGAGGTCAACCAACTCTTCCAGGGGCGCGGATCCCGATCGGCGATCCACCCCAGAGCCTCGGCAGCGTACGCACGATCCCAGGCCGCCAGGTCCGGATCGAGCGCCACTTCGAGCAACGTCCCTACAGCGCGCACGTCCCCCACCCAGGCGAGGGCGCGTGTCGTGGCATAGCGACTGGTCGTGCAATGGCACGAGTCATACGTCACCAAGAGATCGGGGACGACCGTTTCGTCACCCAGGAGCGCGCGGCCGATGGCGGCACCCTCCATCCATTCGGGATCGTGGTGACCCTCTTTGGTTCCGACGCGCATCTCCTTGAGGAAGCTCGCATCACCCAACATTCCGAGCGCGGTGGTCATGCGACCGCGCCATCCGAACGCATGCATCTTGCCGTAGCGATAGCGGATGACCGCAGCCGACTCCGGCGCTCGCACGAGGCCCGCAGCCAACGCCACGGTACCGGTGCGCTCGATCACCTTGACCTTGCCCACCAGGTTCGTGATCTCCGTCTGCGCATGCGGATCGACGGCCAAGTGGTCCTCGCGCAAGCGATTCCCGAGCACGCCCATGCCCAATCCGATCCAGGGTTGGTCGAGCGCCTTGGAGGTCCGCAGTGCATCCATCAACATCCCGGTCGCATCCCCGACGCCTGCACGGGCATGCCCCGCTCCGGTTCCGGCCCGGGAACCCACGTGGCCCAAGGCGATCGGTGCGAGCGAACGGACCCCGCGGTCGCGATCGTCGAGCGCAAGCATCAAGGTGCGACGGATGCGGCGATCGAGAGTGTCCTCGTCGCTGTCTCCGACGCTGCCCAGGGCCACGGTCGCCGCACGACGCGTCTCGGTGCGCGTCCGGCTCTTCGGATCGAGCAAGCGAACCAGTTCGAAGGCCGTCTGTTCACGGCGCACGGGCGTCACGTGCTGTGCGCAGCGGCCCAGGACGATCGGCAGCTGGGCTTCCAGGGCATGATCGAGCCTGCGCTCGGTGAACAGTTCGAGGACCGAGACCGTCAGGCCGTCGAAGTCGACTAGATCCTCCAACGGGCGAGCGACCAGGGGCTTCGCCGCGATCGCCAGCCCCACGGCACTGGCCACGCGCAGATCGGTGTCCGCCTTGCGGTCGACGAGGATCGGCTCCAGGTGATGGATCGCGAGCTGGAGCGGACCCACGTCCGAGCAGCGGGCTGCGCAGAGTCCCAGGGACTCCGCAGCCAGGCTGCGCAAGCGCGTCGGCACCGAACGCTTGGCGACGTAGGCGCGACCGTTGGTCGTGTCCTGCACCAGTTCGGAGAGCGCGATGGCCGCGTCCCCTGTGCCCAGCACGCCAAGCGCGACGACGGCACCTTCGCGTACCCAAGCGTTGCCCGTGAAGAGGCGACGCGTGAAGAGCGGCACCAGATCGGTGCCACCCTCGACAGGACCGAGCCGCGCCAACGCCATCATCAACGCATGCTCGTGGACGAAGCTCTGTTGTTTGGCGAACTCGGCGACCAAGGACGGGTGCAGCGAGCGCGCGACCAGGGACTCGGAGATCCCTGCACGTCGTTGTCCGGGTCGGCGGGCCGAGCTGTTGGCGGGCGAGTCCCCGGGGGACAGCGGCGTGTTCGCAGCGCCCACGACCCCGCGCGCGAGATCTCCCTCGAGGTCGATGTAAGCGCCACGGTTGTAGTGCCACCAGACGTCCCAGTCCGCGGGGTCGAACGCGGCCACGCCGGCGCCCTGCGAGAAGACGATCTCCTGGTCCTTGGGCTCGGCGCTGGACGGCTCGGTGGTCGGACCCGTGGACGGCTGGACGACCGGCCCCGGGTAGCCCTGGGTCGGACGCGGGGGCCGCGCAGGGATCGTCGGACGCACCGTCGGAGGAGCCCCGGGGGGCGCCTGGGCGTTCGGGCAAATCGGAATCAGGTACGGGGTCTCGGCATCCTGGGGTCCGAGCGACAGTGCGGGCCCGGTCAGGAGCCAGCCTCCGAGGAGCGCTAGGGATGCGGCCTTGCGGACGCTCAGGATCGACGAGCCAGGTCGGGCGGGATTCGGTTTCGGAATGGGACTCTGCATAGGTGGTTTCCGAGGTGATTCGCGGCAATCCTCGTGCCTCCTGCCCCAAGTCGGGAGAAGAAATCGGCGCGGTGGGGCGCCAGGGACCCTGGAGGGGGATATCGTTCGCCGAAGCGAACCCGTTCCGGGTGCATTCCGGTGTCGGAAATCGCTCCCCGTGTGCGATCCCGCCCGATTCCCAGGCCATGACGACCTCCGCGACCTCCCCCAAAGTCTGCCCCAACTGTGGGGTCCAGCTTCCTGACATCCCGCTGTCGTTGTGCGCGTACTGCGCCATGCCGATCGGACTCGCGACCGAGGCCAAGAGCGAGGACGGCGAGAGCCCCAACGCGCCTCGTATCGCCAAGGTCGAAGGGCACGACCAGTTCGCGGAGGCGTTGGCCTTCGTGCCGCCCGAGGGACCTGCCTACACGCGCGGTGGCCAGTTGCAGTTCCGAGGTCGCATGATGCTGACGCTCGGCGTCTCGTTCACCGTGGCCGTCGTCGCTTCGACCGTGGCCGTGGACTCCGGGTTCGGAGTCGGCCAATGGATCCTCGTCGTCCTCGGAGTCCTGGCGATCGCCTGGGGCGTCAGCCTGCATGTGCGTGGCTCGAAGGTTCGTAAGGAGGCGGTGGCCGCGCCGCTCCTGTCCCGCGCGGGCCTCATCCTGGACCGTCGCAGCGAGACCGAACTGGACGGCCTGACCGGTCGCACCACGTACTACTTCGACATCGAGTTGTCCGGTGGCATGCGCGGTGAATTCGCGTGGCCCGGTCGAGGTGCGCACGAAGACCCGTATCCGTCCAACCTGCCCGGCGTGGCCTACACGCGCGGCAAGGAACTCTTGCAGTTCCGCCACATCCGCGTTTGATCGCGGTTTCCGAACCGTCAACGACTCGGCCCTACGAGCGCAGGTCGTCCCGGGTTCGGGACGCGGAGTCGAACCTGCGATTCGTACCGCGTCCTGCTCCGCGATCCTGCCGTTGTAGGGCGGAGAGCCCAAAACCATGACCACCACTCTCGATCTCTCCAGTGATGCGCGCAACGCGCTGGCCCAAATTCGCACGGCGTCCACGGACCAGCCCGTCGTCATCTTCAAGCGCAGCCCCACGTGTCCGATCAGTCATCGGGCCGAACTGCAGTTCAAGATGTTCCTCGGGGAAGCCGCCGAGGCGGACCTGGGCGTCGCCATCATCGATGTGCTCGCAGCCCGGGAACTCGCGCGTGGACTGACCAGCGAGCTCGGCATCGACCACGAATCGCCCCAAGCCCTGTGGTTCGAGGCCGGCGAACTCAAGTGGCACGCGAGCCAC
>JAJDEX010000257.1 GCA_029259575.1 Planctomycetota bacterium
GCGAAACATGACGATGCCTCAGCAGCGAACCGCACGACGCATCCGAGGTCCATGAAGGACCGCGCGATACGAAGCGGCGCGACACGTGGTGTCACGCCTGTGCGGAACGACGCTACTCAGCCGCCGGATCGACGTGGACCCGGCGTCCGGTCTGGTAGCGGACGGTTCCGTCCACCAACGAGTAGAGGGTGTAGTCCTTGCCGATGCCGACGTTCTTGCCCTGCTTGAAGCGGGTGCCGCACTGGCGAACGAGGATCGTGCCCGGGGTCACAGCTTCTCCGCCGTAGCGCTTCACGCCCCGGAACTGGGGGTTGGAGGTACGACCGTTCCGACTGGAACCCTGTCCTTTCTTATGTGCCATCTGTCGACCTCTAGGCTTCGATGCCCGTGATGCGAACCTGGGTGTAGCGCTGACGGTGGCCCGTCTTGCGACGAACGTTCTTGCGGCGCTTGAAGCGGAAGATGATGAGCTTCTTGCCCTTGTGCAGGCCGATCACTTCTGCCGTGACCTTGGCGCCTGCGACGAGCGGTTTGCCCACCGTGACCTTGCCTTCGTTGCCGATGAGCAAGACCTGGTCGAACGTGATTGTGGAGCCGGGTTCGGCGTCCATCAGGTCACACGTCACGACGTCTCCGACGCGCACGGTGGCCTGGTTGTTGCGATCGCTGATGATTGCGTACATGAATGTCTCCTGCGTGGGCATGCCCCACGCTGTCCTGCGGTGTGAACCGCCCGCAGGCGTCTGGGTGTCCGGCCGGGAAGAGCTCCCGGGCGACCACCTGGACGGGTGGAAGGGGCGAGGATTCTAGCGATGGGCGCAACGCCCGGCCACCCCTTGTGGAGCAATTCGGCCCCCGGGGCCTCGATTCCTGGGGTCCAGCTCTGGCTGGGGTCGTTCGGGTCGGTCCAGACCCGCCTGATCCGGACGATGGGCCCCGCCGAGTTGCGACTCGGCGAGGCCCATGCGAGAGCTCGAGGGGGGCGTGTGAAGCGTCCCCCAGGGGGGTCGACCTCAGAGCCTTCGTCCCAGATGGCGGCGGTTCCTAGCGCTTGCGGCGTCCGCCGGGGCGCACTTCGCGGCCGTCGGTGCGCAGGTAGCGCAGGACACTGTCCTCGGACTGATCGGTCACGGAGGTCAGCTGGATCTCGCGCTCGGAGCGATGCTCCATCGCGCGCACCCAGTCCCAGAGGTCTTCCTTCAGGTACTTCACGACCTCGGGATGCGCGCGCACCTCGACCGTCGAGAAGCCCTTCTGGGTGAGGGCGGAGCCGAGGCGACGCAGGATCGCCTGGGCCCTGGACTCGACCGTCCGGATCCGGGCGGTGCCGCGGCAACGCGGGCAGGCCTGGAAGACCTTCTTGTGCGTACCGGGACCCAAACGCTGGCGGGTCATCTCGAGCAGTCCGAACTGGCTGATCCGACCGAACTTGCTGCGCGCACGATCGTCCGCGAGCTCGTTCTTCAGGGCCCGTTCGACGGCGCGGTTGCTGGAGCTCTTCATCATGTCGATGAAGTCGCAGACGATGATGCCGCCGAGGTCGCGCAGACGAATCTGCAAGGCCATCTCGGGAACGGCCTCGAGGTTCGTCTTGAGGGCGATTTCCTCGAAGTCGTGACTGTCCGTCCGCGTGCGGCCGGAGTTCACGTCGATGGCGACGAGGGCTTCGGCCTGGTCGAACACGATCGAGCCGCCCGAAGGCAGTTCGACGCGGCGCGAGAAGACCTTCTCGAAGTCCTGCTCGATGCCGTAGTGATGGAACACCGGGCGATCGCCGTCGTGCTCGCGGATCCGACCGACCTGCTCGGGCATGAGCTTCTCGGCGAACGCGACCATCTCGGCCTGAACGACGGGATCGTCGACGATGACCTCTTTGGTGGTCTTGTCGAACAGGTCCCGCAGCGTGCGGATCGCCAGGTTGGACTCCTGGTACAGCGGCTTGGGACCGCGACCCGACTTCAGGCTCTTGCCGAACTCCTCCCAAACGCCGAGGAGGTAGTCGAGGTCGCGCTTCAGGTCGTCCTTCTTGCGGCCGATGCCGGCGGTGCGGACGATCACGCCCATGTCGTCGGGCGCTTCCAGGCTGGCCAGGATGCGCTTCAGGCGACGGCGTTCGCGCTCGTCCGGGATCTTGCGGCTGACCCCGGTGCGCGCCATCGACGGCATCAGCACCAGGTAGCGACCGGGGATCGAGATGTACGTGGTCAGGGTCGGGCCCTTGTCCCCGATCGCGTCCTTCGTGATCTGGACGACGACCTGGTCCCCCACCTTCAGAAGATCGGTGATCGGCAGGCGCTGGCGACTGCGGCGATGGACCTTCGAGCGGGAGGACCCACCGCGTTTGTCCGCAGCTTTGCTGGTCTTCTTGGACGCCTTCTTCGCGGAGCGGCGACGCGGGGCTCGAACCTTGCGGCCCTCCTCCTCGTCATCTCCCGCCTCGGCATCGGGATCCGAGTCGTCGTCGGAGGCTTCCGGTGCGTCGTCATCCTCGTGATCCACGTCATGATCGTGATCGTCATGATCGTGATCGTCGTGATGGCCGTGAACGTCGTGATCGTGGTCATGATCGTCGTCGTCGACGTCGTCCCCCAACGGATGTTCGGGATCGCCGAGGTGATCGGGGCCATGGTCGTCCCAGGTCACGGATTTCGAATCGTCCTCGTCGGAGGACCTCTTCGAGGCACGCCCCTTGATCGGTCCGTCCTCGTCCGCCTCGTCGTCCTCGTCGGGGTACCCGTCGCGGGTCCCGTCGGCGTGAACGTCCATCCCGGAACTGCGCGAACGCGTGCGCTTGCGGCGGGTCTTGGGTTTGTCCTCGTCGGTGGCGGTGTCGACCTCACCCTCGCCGTGCTGATCGCCGCTCCAGTCGTCGGGGTCGATGCTGGCGGTCAACAGCTTGTCGAGCGTGAAGCCCGGCTCGCCGTAGGTGGGCAGGACGTCGGACGTGTGCAGGAAGCCGTTGCGGCCCTGACCGAAGTCGATGAACGCAGCGCCGATGGCCGGCTCGAGGTTCACGACGCGTCCGCGGTAGATGTCGTTGACGAGGGTCTTCTGACTCTCGGCGGTCATCAGGAGTTCGCTGATGCGATGGTCCTTGCCGACCACGGCCACGCGCTTCTCCTCGGGATCGCAGGCGTTGACCAGGATGACCTCGGTGCGCAGCTTCTCGGCTGCGGCAGCGAGTTCCTCCTCGCTCATCTCGGGGCTGGAGCCCGCCTTCTTGCGCGTGCGTTTGCGCTTCGGCTTGGCGTCCTCTTCGTCGTCGAAGTCGTCCCGATCCGCGTCGTCCTCGGACGTGGTTTTCTTGCGACGCGTGCGTTTCTTCTTGGTCGCGCTCTTCTTCTTGGTCTTGCGCGAGGAGGACCTGTCGTCCTCGTCGCGCGTGTCCTCGGCATCGGAGTCGTCGTCCGTGCGCTTCTTGCGCGTACGCTTGCGCTTGGCCTTCTTGCGCGAGGACCCTTCCTCGGCGTCCTCGGCGCGCGGAGCGTCGTCCTCGCGCTCGTCGGAATCGTCCTGGGACGTCTCCGTCTTGCGCTTGCGACCGCGTCCACCGCGGGAGCCGCGACGACGCTTCTTGCGTTGGCCTTCGCCCTCTCCGTGCTCGCCATCCCCACCATCGCGGGAATCGGCTTGATCGGCGTCCTCCGAGGTGGATTCGTCACGGTTGGACTCGTCCTCGTCGGTCTTCGCCTTGGAACGGGTCCGTCGGCGGGGCTTGCGGCGACTGGAGGTTTCGGAATCGCGATCTTCGTCGCGGCCGGCGTCCTCGTCCTCGCGATCGGCCGAAGCGGCCTTCTTGCGGGTGCGCTTGCGGCGCGGCTTGCGCTCGCCTTCGTCGTCACCACCACCGCGGCGGGAGTCCCCATCGGACTCACGCTCGGCGGGGGCGTCCGAGCCCTCGTCCGTCGCGGCCTTGCGGCTGCGGGAACGGGTCCGGGTGCGCTTGCGTCGCGGGCGATCGGAGGCGTCCCCGTCGGACGTGGCGCTCTTGTTCGACGAGTCGAGGCCGGCACCGAAGCCAGAGCCACCGTCGTCGTCGCCGCCATGTTCATCATGACTGGC
>JAJDEX010000258.1 GCA_029259575.1 Planctomycetota bacterium
GAACAGGATCGCGAAGTCGTCGTAGTGATGACCGTGCTCGATCATCATCTGAATGTGCTTGACGATCTCGACCGCCTCGGTCTCCTCGTCGCGCATGGTCAAGAGCTGGATCGGTTCGCCGTCGCCCAGCGCAGATTGCAAGGTCTTCTCGTGGCGCCCCGTGTTGTTCGCGATCAGCTTGGTCGCACAGCGGATGATGGGGGACTTCGAGCGGTAGTTCGTCTCGAGCTTGACGACCTTGGCACCCGGGAACGTCTTCTCGAACCCCAGGATCTTCGACACGTCCGCGCCGCGCCAGCCGTAGATCGACTGGTCGTCGTCCCCGACCACGCACAGGTTCTTGTGACCGCCCGCGATGGACGTGACCAGTTCGAACTGCGGTCCGTTCGTGTCCTGGTACTCGTCGACCAGCACGCAGCGGTACTGGTCGCGGATCTCCTCGCGCAGGTGCTTCTTGCGCATCAGGCGTCCGGTCTCGGTCAACAGGTCGTCGAAGTCGAGTCGGCGCGTGAGTTTCAGGGCTTCCTGGTAGCGCTCCCAGACGCGCATGAGCAGCTCGTCCTTGTCGTCGCCCCCGCGCACCGCCATCTTCTCGGGCGTGTCGAGCTTGCTCTTGCCCAAGCTGATCAACGACAGCGCTTCCTGCGGGCGCATCTGCGCATCGCCGACGTGCAGCTCGCGCAAGGCGGAACGCACCAGCGCCAGTTGATCGCTCGAGTCGCAGATCGAAAAGCCAGCGGGCATGCCCAGGTCGTCCAGGTGCGCGCGCAGGTAACGCAGGCAGAACGCGTGGAACGTGCCGACGGTCAGGCCCTCGGCCTTGGTCTTGCCGACGATCTCGGTGACCCGTTGGCGCATCTCGCCGGCGGCCTTGTTCGTGAACGTCATCGCCAGGATCCGCTCGGCCGGAATCTTGTTCGCCAGCAGGTTGGCGATGCGATAGGTGATCACCCGGGTCTTGCCCGTTCCCGCGCCCGCCAGGACGAGGACCGGGCCCACCAGCGTTTCGACCGCTTCGCGTTGGGCGGGGTTGAGTTGGGCGAGGAGCTTCTTCAACGGGCTGGGGCGTGCTGTTGGGGCGTCGGAATCGGCCCGCAAGGGGCCTCGGAGCGGGATGCGGTCGGTCTGGAGGTCACAGCAGGGCCGATCGCGTCCATTCCAGGTCCAGCGGGACCCCGCGGATCGGCGCCTCCAAGGGGGTGGAGGATGGCCCGACGCGGCGCAGGACACTAGCAATGCCCATCGCCCCACTCCAGCGCCGCCTTTCGGCTTTGTGGGCGCACGCGGCTTGGGGTGGGGGGCGTCCCGATCCGATAATGGGTGTCCCCCTCGCGTGCTCCCACCCACGCGGCTCCTCCGCCAGCTTCCGATCCCCCCTCCGAATCCGTGTCCAGTCCCCTCAATCCTGCGCAACGTTCCGAGGCCTCCGGTCCCGCCTCCCGCACCGGTGGCGCGCTCGTGATCGGCGCCAGCTCTGGCATTGGCGCGGCGCTCGTCCAGCAACTCGCGCGCGCCGGCTGGCACGTGGCCGCGCTGGCGCGACGGACCGAGCGCCTGGAATCACTCGCGGCCGAACTTGCGGACGCATCCGGTGAGGTCGTCGTGCGCACCCACGACGTGACCGACACCGCCGCCGTGCCCGCGTTGTTCGAGGACGTCGCGCTCGCCGTCGGTGGACTCGACCTCGTCATCTACGCCGCGGGGATCATGCCCAGCGTCGGACCGGACGAGTACGACACCGCCAAGGACCACGCCCAGGTCGACGTGAACCTCAAAGGTTGCATCGCCTGGTGCAACGAAGCCGCGCGCCTGTTCCAGACGCAGCGCTCCGGTTCGCTCGTCGGCATCTCGTCGGTGGCCGGCGAACGCGGTCGTCGCATGAACCCCGCGTACCACGCGACCAAGGCGGCGATGACGACGTACCTCGAGTCGTTGCGCAACCGCCTGTCGCCCTACGGCGTGCGCGTCGTGACGATCAAGCCCGGCATGGTCGAGACCGAGATGACCGCCGACCTGGACGAGCTGATCTGGCCGGTCAGCGCCGACGCTGCCGCCAGAACGATCTTGAAGACGGCCAAGGGCGGCTTGTTCGACACGCGCTACGTCCCGCTGCGCTGGTGTGCCGTGATGGCCGTCATCCGCGCGATCCCCAGCCGGATCTTCCGCCACTTGAACATCTGATGGCTCCGGCGCTCCCGTCCTCGCCCGCCCCGTCCCGCTTCGAGTACGTCGAAGGGTGGGGCATGTCGGTCGGCTCGCACTCCCGTGTGTTGCGCCCGACGTGCGTCGAGGAGATTCAAGCGTGCTTTGCCAGCGCTACGGAAACGGGCTCGCCCCTGACGTTGCGCGGCACGGGCTGCAGCTACGGCGACGCCAGCACCAACAGCCAGGGCCACGTGCTGGACCTGACCGGGATGAACCGCATCCTGGGTTTCGACGCGGATACGGGCGTGGCGGACCTGGAGGGCGGCGTGACGATCCAGGGCCTGTGGCAGCATGGGTTGCCCCGCGGCTACTGGCCCAAGGTCGTCAGCGGCACGATGCATCCGACCGTCGCGGGCGCCGCGGCGATGAACATCCACGGCAAGAACAACTTCAAGGTCGGCA
>JAJDEX010000259.1 GCA_029259575.1 Planctomycetota bacterium
TCCCAATCCGACTCTGCAGGACGCCCCTGGGGCCTCCCAGAGGCGGTTTCCCCGTTCCAGCCGCGATCTGGACCGTTGAGAATTCGAGACGAACGGACCTGGGCCGGCCGCTGCGGCCCGACCGCGCGCTGCCCACGCTCGAAATCAGACCTCGGACAGCGCCGCGCGCACGCGGCGCGCGACCTCTTCCGTGAAGTCGGTCGTCGAGAGTTTGCCGCCGATGTCGCCGGTGCAAGCTCCCTCCGCGATGGCGCCCAGCAGCGCCGCGCGAAGCGTACGGCTGGAGCGGTTCTCGCCGATGTGACGCAGCAGGTTGGCCAGCGCCAGGAGTGCCGCCGTCGGGTTGGCGACGTTCTTGCCCGCGATGTCCGGGGCCGTGCCACCGGACGGATCGAACATGGCCGCGGTGACCTGGCCCGTGTCGTCGAACGTGTAGCTGGCGCTGTCGCCGAGGCCGACCGAACCGATCAGGCCGCAGGCGGCGTCGGACAGGAAGTCGCCGTACTCGTTCGGGCAGACGATGACGCCGTACGTCTCCGGCTTCATGATGATGCCGGCGAGCAGCGCGTCGAAGAGCTCGCGACGGTAGTCGGTGGCGGGATAATCGCGCGCGACCTGGCCGACCGTTTCCTCGAACAGACCGTCCGTGGCCTGCTGAATCGTGTATTTGGACGTCGAGCACACGCTGGTGCCGCGTATCTGCGCCAGCTTGAACGCGAAGCGCGCGGCGTGCTTGGTCGGGCCGCGTTCGATGACGCGCAGCGAGACGGCGGTGTCGGATCCGATGCGACGACCCGGGTCCTCGTACGTGCCACCGGTCGCGATGCGCACGACGTCGATGTCGATCGACTTCGTGAAGTTCGTCTGGATGCCGGGGATCGTGCAGACGGGGCGATGGATGACCGAGAACTCGAGGCGCGTGCGCAGGATCCGGTTCGGGCTGTCCTGGGTCGTGGCGGTCGGGTACTTGATCGTCGTCCCCGCTTCGCGCATCGCCTTCTCGGCCTCGTCGTACACGCGCTCGCCACCGCGGATCCGGTTCTCGTCGGACAGATCGACGGGACGGAAGTCGAGCGTGAAGGGCAGGGCCTCGGCGATCGTGTGGACGCTTTGGGAGAGCTCGGCGGAGATGCCGTCTCCGAGGAGTTCGACGATCGGGTAGGTGGCCATGGGAGGAGTCGTCAGGGCAGGGGGCTGTTTCGAGCTCGCGGTCGTGCCACAATGGCGCTTCCGAGGCCCTGACCCGCCGTTTCGAGCCCAACAGGATAACGACACATGATTCCTAGCGCAGCCGGGCTTCGGCCTTTCCAACGGGGATTCCTTCTAGGTCTCCTCCTGGTGCCGACCACGGGCCTCGCCAGCGGGGTCGATGGCGAGACGGACCCGCAAGAGGACCCGGACACCGTCACCGTCGCCTTGGTGCACAACGGCGACTTCACCGAGTCGGCCCCGGCGACCACGCCGATCCCTTGGTGGCGAGCGACGCGCGGCATGGCGCAATTGCAGACGGTCGACGGCGTGTTCACCGTTGTGACCGATGCGGGCCAGATCGCCGAGCAACCGATCGGCGTGTTCGAGGGTGCGGTCGCAGCGCTGCGTATCTCGTTCCGCCTCCGAGGTCGCGGCGTGTTGAAGGTCACGGACGGGACCGGTCAAGTCGCCGAACTGCCGTTCGGCAGCGTCGACGAATGGGCGTCCTTCGAGGTGACTCCGCAAGCGTTGTCCGAGGCCTTCGGTCGCGTGCCGCGACCCCGAATGGTGTTGACGTTGACGTCCACCGAGACCGCGTACTGGGCCGACGTGAACGTGACGACCGAACTGCCCGCGCCGACGACGGCGCAGCTGCGCGCGATCTGCATCGAAGAGCTGCGCTGGATCGTCGCGCTCTGGCTGGACCGCGCCGTGGCCGAGGCCGGGCCCGCGTTCCCGCGGTCGTTGTTCGACGTCGTGACGGGCGAGCGCCTGGACTACGTGCTGGACGGAGGACACAACGCGTGGTCCGACGTGCTGGTGCGCGCGGCCGCCCAGGACCCGCGCTGGCGTGCTCAGGCGGACCGCTTGATCGAGGACTGGTTGACGCTGGCGACGAACCCGACGACCGGACTGCCCTGCGCTTGGAATGTCGAGACGAACCAGCGCATCGACCGCGCCGTCGAGGTGCACAGTGCGCTGACGTTCCTGCTGGACCTGGGCGATGGGCGCCACGGCGTGTCCCCGGACGTGCGGCGGCGCGCGAACGAGATCGCGACGCGCGCGTTCGGCTCGATCGCGCGCGAGGGGCAGCGTCCGGACGGCGAGATCGCGGCGGCCTACCACTCGGGCACCGGCCGCGCGAACCCCGACGTCAGCGACCTGCGTCGGCTGCACGTGCCCGCGCTGCTGGCGCGATTCGCGGCCAAGCACGGCCAAGGTGATGGGCTGCGCCTCGCGCGGGAAGCGGTTGCGGCGTTCCTCTACACGCACCTGTGGGTGGGGGAGTGGCACGAGATCGATCCGGGCTTCGACGATCGGTTCGGGAACTACGGCGCGTGCGGCGTCGAGTTGTGGCGCGCGGCGCCCGACGACGAATTCCTGGCTCACATCACGCGTTCGGGTGTCGAACACTTCCTGCCGCGCTGGCATGACGCGCTGCGCTTCGGTGGCAACATCGCGGCGGACCAGATCCGTTGCTGGAAGCTGATGATCGAGGCATGCGAGCTGGATCCTTCGCTGCGCGCCGAGCTGGCGCCCGTGTTGCGTGACGCGGTGCATGCGCACCTGGCGGGGCAGCAGTACTCGAACGGCGCGTGGGGGGACGTGACGTTCAAGCACGGCGATCCGCGCACCGAGCTCGAGGTCGGCGACCTGATCGGTACACCGCAGAACCTGTTGGAGGGTCTGGCGCTCTTGCACGACCCGCGACTCGAGGAAGCTGGCGGGCTGCCGCTGGTCGAGGTGCGCGCGCACTTCCTGGCGTTGCTCGAGGCGACGCGATCGCACTACAAGCGCGATTTCGGCTACCTGTCCTCGCGCCAGGAGAATCCCGGGATCGACATGCCGCGCGCCTCGCTGGGCGTCGCCGTCGCGTTGTTGACGTTGCTGGAACGCTTGCCGGAATGAGCCCGCGACTCGCCGACCTGGAGCTCACCGGTGCGCGCGTGCGCGTCCGGCCGATCGATCCGACCGACGCGCCGCGGGGTTTCGCGTTGCTGTTTCAGCGCCGCGAGATCCTGGATCAACTGGTGTACGACGGTCCCGCGAACGAGAGCGAGATCGTGGATCGCTACAGTGAGTGGAAGCGCGTCGGTGATGACGCGGACGATCATCTGTTCGCCGTCGACGATCTGGCGGACGATGCGTTCGTCGGCACGATCAGCTTGCGTTTGAAGGGGCATCCGTTCCTGGGCAGCGTCGGTTACTGGATCGATCCCGAGCGTTGGGGGCGTGGTCTCGCGACCGACGCGATCCGCCTGACGACACACCTCGGGTTCGCGCACCTGGGCCTCGGAAGTGCCGGCGCCGAGGTCTATTCGTCGAATCCAGCCTCCCGGCGTGCGCTCGAGAAGGTCGGTTACGTGGAGTCCCACGAGGCGTCAGCGCATACGTACGTCGGATGTCCGAGCGACGTTCCGCGTTGGGTGTTGACGATCCAGAGACGCCAGTTCCGCCAGGCGAACCCCGACTGGTCGCCGTCCTCGGAACGCGTCGATTTGTTGTGAGTACGGTGCCAGGCACTGTTCAGTACGGGGATCTTGCAGAACGGGTCGGGGTGGATGGATCTGCACAGCCGTGGCCCCTTCGGGGGGCTCGGCTGT
>JAJDEX010000260.1 GCA_029259575.1 Planctomycetota bacterium
TGCGTGACCTCCACGGCGCATGCGGGCATCCTGCTCGGCATGCAACGTCCCTGGGTCCCCGAGCGCGTGATCTCGCTGCAGGCAGCGCAGCAACTCCTCGCCGCACAGTTTCCGGAGTTTCGTGAGGCGACCCTCGAGCCGTTCGCCGAGGGCTGGGACAACACGGCTTACCTGGTGAACGGGTCCCAGGTGTTCCGCTTCCCGAGGCGCCAGGTCGCGGTCGAGTTGTTGGAGTCCGAGTGCGCTGTGTTGCCCAAGCTCGCACCGCAGCTGCCGTGGGCGATCCCGGTGCCCCGATTCACCGGGCGTGATGAGGGGCAACCAGCCTGGCCATTCGCTGGCTACGACCTGTTGCCTGGGACCACGTCGGATCGCCTCGACTTGAAGGGTGACGCGCGCGTTCGTCTGGCGGCTCCGCTGGGGGCGTTCCTGCGAGCACTCCACTCGGTCGATGCGACGACGCTTCCGGGCTTGGTCGAGGATCGGATGCGACGTTCCGATGGCGCGCGCCGCGTCGCGTTGATTCGCGAACGCTGGGATGCGTCCCTCGAGTGCGGCTTGCTGAGCGATACCGAGGTAGCCGAGAGTGTGCTGGCCTCGGCCGACGTCGAGCGCATCCCGCGGAGCGATGCCGTCTGCCACGGCGATCTGTACGCGCGACACCTCTTGCTCGACGACGTGCTGCGTCCGACCGGCGTCATCGACTGGGGCGATGTGCACCGCGGCGATCCGGTGGTGGACCTGATCCTGCCGTGGCAGCTGTTGCCGCCGAGCGCGCATGCGACGTTCCGCGACGCCTACGGACCGATCACCGACGCCGACTGGAGTCACGCGCGCTTGCTCGCGCTGGCTCACGCGATCGCTGCGGGGCTGTATGCCATCGAAGTCGGGGACGCTCCGTTCGAGCGCGAGGTCCGCGGATCGTTGGCGCGGTTGCTCGACCGAAACGTCTAGCCTGGATCCCTCACGAGCATGCATCGTGAGCACACCCGATCGGTCGCCAGAGGCGACCTCTAGCGCTCGCTGGCTGCTGAGGGCACGACCTCGAGCGAGGCCTCGAACATCGAACGCATGCGGTGGATCGCGGCGACGACCTGGGCCGAAGGGATCAGGAAACCGCCGGGTCGATCGGCGCGGGAGACGTGCAAGCCGACGACGTTGCCTTCGAGGCTGAGCAGCGGTGCGCCCACGTTTTCGGGGCTCAAGTTGAGGTCGTGTCGCACGGCTTCGGCGTAGTCCGTCTTGCGACGGTTGGTCTTGGTGCGGTTGGCGACGTGGCGCATGCCACCGCCGTAGACCCGGTCCGGGTTCTCTCCGATGCGGATGTCGTAGACGATCTCCTCGTCGCCGCGCAGGATCGTGAACTCGACCATCTCGTCGACCTCACGTCGGCGCAGTTGGCTCAGCAGGGAGTTGATTCCCCCGGTCGGTTCGCCGTTGACCGCGGTGATGACGTCGCCGAGTTCGAGGTCGGAGCGGCTCGCGGCGGAGTCCTCGACGATGAATTCGATGCGTGCGCCCGAGCCCTGGTCGTCGCGTGTGCGTACGCCGAGGAAGCCGTTGGGCTGGCGCGTGATGCGCATCGCCTCGATACCGACGACTCCGGACGTCAGGACCCTGCCATTCGGTCCCGCCGCCCCGAGCACGCGCCCGGGTTTCAGGGGCGGGACGCTGACGAACGAGACCGGCTCGGCCTCGGCGAGTTCGACCCCCAGGAGCAGGAGGTCTGTGGCTTCGTCCTCGGCGAGGCGCTGGGCCTGGACCCATTCGCCTCCCTTGGGGCGTACGGCGACCGGACCGCGCAACGCGGAGGCCACGGTGACGAGGAAGCCGTCGTCGACCGAGACCGCGAGCGAGACGACCGCGTCCCTCTTGTCGAGTTCGCGAACCTCGAAGACGGTGGCCTTGAGCGGCTCGGTGAGGCTCGCCATGGCACGCGCCATCGCAACGCTCACTTCGCTGTCGAGCACGGTGGGGCTGTCGGTCTCGAACGTCAGGTCGGCTCGAGGCCAAACGATCTGCGGGAAGGTCTCCTCGGCCACGACGTGCTGCTTCAGCTGGAAGGTGAGGCGCAGTTCCTCGCCTTCCTTCGTCTTGGGGTTCTCGCGTTCCCCGACGAAGGTGAGCTGGCGGTCCTTGGGATCCTTGATCTTCCAGATCTCGTCCAGGTAGCGCTGCAGGCCGCGCCGGAACTGGAGTTCGACCTCCTCGTCGCCTTCGCGTTGGGAGGTGAACAAGAGGTCTCCCGCCTGGAACCCGACGGCTTCGGCCAGCGTGTCCTCGACGACGGTGAGCACGCGCAGACCGCCGGACTCCTTGTCGCTGGCGACCCTGAGTCCCAGGACGTTCACGGATCCGCTCGGGCCGCTGCGTCGGTTGACCACTACCTTGCTCGCGGCCAGTTGGTCGAACTGCTTGCGCAACTGCTCCATGGTCGTGGCGAAGTTCTGCAAGGCGTCCGTGTTGATCCACGAGTTCACGCCGACGACGCGCCCTCGCAGGTCGAAGACGCCGCCTCCGGAATCACCGGGCATGATCTTGCCCGTGTGTTGGATCCAGTCCACGCGACGTTGACGGACCGTCCCACGCCTGGCCGTCGAGCCCACGCGCAGCACCGGAGGACGTCCAGCACGCATGCCGTTCGGGTGTCCGATCGTCAGGACCACCTCGTTCTGCGCGAGGTCGTCCTTGGCGGCCATCTCGGCGAACGGGAAGGGGCCGTCCTCGTCGATCTGGATCAGGCCGAAGTCCCACGTGTCGTTGCGGCCCAGGGTCTTGCCCGTCACCTGGGTTCCGTCCGCGAGCACGAGCGCGATGGGGGTTCCGGGGCCACCCTCTTGCAGGTTGTGCCCGACGGTCAGGACCAGGCCATCCTCGTCGATGATGATGCCGCTGCCCTCGCCGCGTTGATCGCCTCGCTCGTTCAGGATCAGGACCCCGACCACGGCGGGTGCCACGGTCTCGTACACCGCTTGGATCCGTTGCTCGAGTGCCTTGGCGCTCTCGAGATCGAGGTGAACCTCTTCCTTGTCCTGGATCGAGCCTGCGACCAGCATGGAGCCGGAGAGGAGAATCGGAGCGGCCAGCAGCGGCAGGGACAGAATCTTCATGGGCGGTGGGTGGTGGGCCTGGATCCGCCCAGGCC
>JAJDEX010000027.1 GCA_029259575.1 Planctomycetota bacterium
TCGGCGCGCGGGGGGGGGGGGGGGGCGCGCTGCCGGGTGTATAGTGACTGACGCCGTACTCCCGATTGGACATGCCCCTAATCACCGGACTCGGTCCGAGGGTTCAGCACCGACGCGCCGGACACGACGTACGTTCGACCGGCCTTCGCACCGTTGGCGGCGTTGTAGGCCGACGTGACCAGCAGGTCCGGGACCCCGTCCCCATCCGCATCGCCGATCGCATCGGCATCGAACCCGAGCACGTCGCCGGGGATGCGGCTGGTCAGCGTGCCGAGCACCGCGCCGGTCTTGCCGCTGTAGCACGTCACCTTGCCCGACTGCGTTCCACAGTCGCCGTTGAGCCACGCGCCGACGACGAAGTCGTGCACGCCGTCACCGTCCAGGTCGCCCGCGTGACCGACGCCGATGCCGGCACCGTCCCCAGGCTGGCCCAGGAACTCGGTGATCAAGCTGCCGTCCTTGCCACTCGACACGAAGGCACGACCGGCCGCCGGGCCCCCCTTGTTGTCGTGCCAATCGGTGCCGTAGACGTCGTCGAGGCCGTCGCCGTTCGCGTCCGGGACGATCGACAGGAACCAGCCCAGATTCCTCGAGCTCGGGATGCCGTCGATCACGAAGCGGGACTCGAACGTGGGACCACCCCAACCGTAGATGCGGCCTTGGTTCGTCGCGCCTGCCGCGACACCCGATGCGACGAGCAGTTGCTGGCGTTCGTTCCACACACCGCAGACGCCTCCACCGCCCAGATTGTCCCCGACTTTCTCGCCGTCCAAGTGATGGAGGTGCGCGCCGTCCTTGCCGCTGATCAGGTAGACGCGCCCCGCGTCCGGGCCCGCGGTATCGTGCTGCGGCGCGCTGACCAGCAGATCCGGAATGCCGTCGCCGTTCACGTCCCCCACCCCGCGCGCGTCCTGTCCGAATCGATCCGAGGCCGCCGCGCCGGTCCAGGTATGCAGGGTGGCGCCGCTCTTGCCGGACACGACCACGGCCTCACCCTTGAAACGCCCCTGCACCGGACCGGGCGCACCGACGACGAGGTCCGCGAAGCCATCGAGGTCCACGTCACCCGCGGGGCCGACCGACCAACCGAACATGGATCCCGGTTTGCCGATCAGGCGGTGAAGTCGTTTGCCGGTCTTGCCCGAGATCACGGCGACGAAGCCGGTCGCTTGACCATTCTCGGTGTGGTACGGAGCGGTCGAAGCGAAGTCGGTCACGCCGTCGCCGTCCGCATCTCCGATCGCGCGCGCGACCCAACCGTACTGGGCGCCGGCGCTCTCACCGAACGAGTCGTGCAGGATCGTCACGTTCTCGAGGAACGGCGTCTTCGAGTTCGGTGGCTCGACTCGGTAGTCGGCGAAGCGCGGATCCTTGCGCAGTTCGACCAGATCCCCGTCCACGGACATCGCCTGGAAGTTGACGTAGCCGGCTGCGCGTGATTGCGCGAGCCATTCGAACGCGGTGTCGATGCGACCGAGTCGCGCGGTGGCGCAAGCGGCGTTGTAGCAGGCCACCGGCTGGTGGGTCGGGAACGTCGCGGCTTTGGTGTGCAGCTCGAGCGCGCGCTCCAGATTGCCGAGCGCGTGCTCCGAGAATCCGTACAGGAACCAGGCCTGGCCGTTGTTCGGTTCGCGCGCGACGACGACCGCGAAGTCGGCGGCGGCTCCCGCGAAGTCCTGGGCCTGCAACTTCGCGATGGCGGTCGCGACGGTCTGGGCCGGAGGAGCGACCGGCGGAGGCGGAGCGTCCTGCAACAGGGGCATCGAGAGGCACAACGAACAGAGCGCGGACGTGAGTAGGTTCATGTGGATTCCGTCGGGCCAGGTCGGTGGATTCTCCCAGAGCCGGAGCGTCTCCGCGTTCGACTTGAGTCACGAGGCCTGAACTTCGGCAGGTTTTTCGAGGATCCAACCATCCGGGAACACGCGCGTGACGTTCCCGCTCGAGAGGCGACCCGATCTGCACCGGCAGCCCCAGGAACACGCACCCACGAACCTCACCATGAACGGATCTGCTCTTTGCTGCATCGTCGCGCTCACCGCTTGCGCCTGCCAACCCTCGGCCAAGGTACCCTCGTCGACGGACGTCCCGTTCGGACCCGGCGTGCTCGTCGAAGATCCGCCGCGGGCACCCCGGGACTTCGACCTGACCGAACGCGGTACGGAGGCGCTCGAGATCCTGATGAAGGCCGAACGTTTCACGACGGACGCGATCGGCTATGCCGGCGTGATGCCGAACGAGGTCATCGCACTGCGCAGACTCTTCCAAGTGTCCAACGCTGCGGAAGCGCTCGCCTACGTCGAGCGGAACGCGTCGATGGCGGGGCGCCTGTTCGCCCTGGTGGGCCTGTACCGCGCCGACCGACCCCGATTCGACACGTTGCTCGAGTCCTACCGCAAGAGCCAGGCGACGGTCGAGTTCATGACCGGTTGCTGCGTCCTTCCGGGGACCCTCGTTCGCGAGATCGTCGACAAGGGCGATCGCGCTCCACAATTGAAGG
>JAJDEX010000261.1 GCA_029259575.1 Planctomycetota bacterium
GAGCCTCGTCCGCAGGAGCGGGTCGGGCCCAATCCGCGTCCCGATACCCATGGGCATTGATGTGCATGGCGACGCCCTCAAGGTCCTGCACCTGTTGATCGGGCAAGTGCCGCCAACCCAGGTCCAGATCGCCCACGGTCAGGCGCGTGGTAGCGAACCCGAACAGCCGCAAGGTTCCTTCCGCGATCAAGAACAACGCAACGAACGTGAGCACCCAACGGCGCGCCATGGGCTTCGAAGACTCGGTCCGTTGCTCGGGGATCGTCACGGCGCGCCACCGTAGCACGGCCATCGAAACCGACACGGGACGGGCTCGAACCGGGGCAGGAGCACAGCCCAACGGCCAGGTCGATCAGCTGATGCCGTGCCCGATCGACAAACATTTGGCGTCCAAGCGCCCCATGGATCCGGATCGAGCTGGGCTTGGGACGACGGAACCACACGCACCGTGCTCGTACGTACTCGACCTCGACGCCGTCCATGTGGGGACGGAGTTCACGACCACGGAGCGAGCCTGCCCACCGGGGTGACCGTCGATCCTGATCTTGGGACCGGATGGCAGAGCGTTGCGAGGCGCTGCGCGGCACCAGGGTGCTCGACGCTGATGCGTGGGCTTCCTCCTTGCCGAATGCCAGCGCGACACATATAATGCCTGGACGAAATCACCAGAGCATTATAATGCCCAGGTGTACCCCCGCGCCCTGCTCCCCAACTCCCCCCCCACGGAGACGGATCCATGACCGCCGCTACCGCCGAGCTCTCGGAGCTCACGTTCCAAACGCATCCCGATCAGTACAAGCACTGGCTCCTGTCCGTCGAGGGCGACATCGCCACGTTGCGCATGGCGATCGATCCGGAAGGTGGTCTGCGCGAGGGCTACGAGCTCAAGCTGAACTCGTACGACCTGGGCGTCGACATCGAACTGGCGGACGCGATCCAGCGGCTGCGCTTCGAGCATCCCGAGGTGCGCTGCGTCGTGCTGACCGGCAACCTCGATCGCGTCTTCTGCGCGGGCGCCAACATCGTGATGCTGCGCTCCAGCGGACACGCGTTCAAAGTGAACTTCTGCAAGTTCACGAACGAGACGCGCTGTGGCATCGAGGACGCCGCGGAGAACAGCGGGCTGCGCTTCCTCGCCGCGCTGAACGGCACGGCGTCGGGCGGTGGCTACGAGTTGGCGCTCGCGTGTGAGAAGATCCTGTTGGTCGACGATCGCAACAGCGCCGTCAGCTTCCCCGAAGTGCCGCTGCTCGGCGTGCTACCCGGAACCGGTGGCCTGACGCGCATCACCGACAAGCGCAAGATCCGCCGCGACCGCACGGACGTCTTCTCGACCATCGCGGAAGGCATCAAGGGCAAGCGCGCCGTCGAGTGGGACCTGGTCGACGGCATCGCGCCGCTCTCGCGCTGGGACGAGGCCGTCGGTGAGATGGCCCGCGGCATGGCCGACGAGATCCAGGTGCGCGGCGACCAGGGCGTCCCGCTGCCGAAGCTCGATGTCACCGCAGATGGCGTCAACCGCACGTACAAGTACGTTTCGCTGCAGATGGACGAAGCGGCACGCACCGCCGAATTGACCATCACCGCGCCCGACACGTGCCCCACCGATGCGGCTGCGGCGTTCGCCGAAGGTGCCAACTGGTGGGTCCTGCAGGCCTACCGCGAGTTCGACGACGCGCTGCTGCACCTGCGCATGAACCTGCGCATGAACGCGCTCGTGCTGGTGCGCGCCAAGGGCTCGTCCGACACCGTGCGCAAGACCGACGCGCTGCTCTGCGGATCGGACCACTGGTTCGTCAACGAGACCAAGCACTTCGTGAAGCGCACGTTGAAGCGTATGGATCTGTCCAGCCGCAGCTTCTTCGCCGTCGCCGATGCGGGCACCACGTTCGTCGGCAGCTTCCTCGAGCTCGCGCTCTCCGGCGACCGCACGTACATCCTGAACGACCCGGACATCCCGGTGAACCTGGGTGTGACCGAGGCCAACGCCGGGCACTTCCCGATGTCCAACGGGATCAGCCGCCTCGAGACGCGCTTCCTCGGCACGCCCGACGATGTGAAGACCGTGCTCGACCACAAGAGCGGTCCGGACTTCGATGCGGAGACCGCGGACGAGCTCGGCCTCGCCACGTACGCGCCCGACGACATCGACTGGGAGGACGAGCTGCGCCTCGCCGTCGAGGAGCGCGCGAGCTTCAGCCCCGACGCCTTGACCGGCATGGAGTCGAACCTGCGTTTCGCCGGTCCCGAGACGATGGAGACCAAGATCTACGGGCGCCTGTCCGCCTGGCAGAACTGGATCTTCCAGCGCCCGAACGCCGTCGGCGAGCGCGGCGCCCTGTCGTGCTACGGCACGCCGAACCGCCCCGAATTCAACCTGGAACGCACCTGAGCGGAGTTGCCTGGTCGTCCGCGTCCAACGAACGAGCCGCCCCAACACGCCATCCATGGGTCATCCGCTCACGCGGATGAGCCGACGCCTCCACCCGCCGCCTCCACCCCCCGCAACGACCATGAGCGCCATCGATTACAGCCAGAAGATCCCGAACAACGTCGACCTCAAAGGGGACAAGCGCCTCCAGCGTGCCCTCGAGCGCTGGCAGCCCGACTACATCCAGTGGTGGCGCGACGCCGGCCCGACGGACTTCAACGAGAAGGACGTCTACCTGCGCACCGCCGTCAGCGTCGATCGCGACGGTTGGGCGCACTTCGATTACGTCAAGATGCCCGACTACCGCTGGGGCATCTTCCTCACGCCGTACGAGGGCCAGCGCAAGATCGGCTTCGGCGATCACATGGGCGAGAACGCTTGGGACCAGGTGCCCGGTGAGTACCGCAACTGGTTGCGTCGCTTGATCGTGACGCAGGCCGACACCGAGCCCGCGTCGGTCGAGCAGCAACGCCTGCTCGCGCACACCGCGCCGTCGCTCTACGACATGCGCAACCTGTTCCAGGTCAACGTCGAGGAAGGCCGCCACCTGTGGGCGATGGTCTACCTGCTGCACAGCTACTTCGGCAAGGACGGCCGCGAAGAGGCCGACGAGCTGCTCGAGCGTCGCTCCGGCAACGCGGACCACCCGCGCATCCTCACGACGTTCAACGAGCCGTGCCAGGACTGGCTGTCCTTCTTCTGCTTCGCGATGTTCACCGACCGTGACGGCAAGTTCCAACTGCTGTCGCTGGCCGAGTCCGGCTTCGACCCGCTGTCGCGCACCTGCCGCTTCATGCTGACCGAGGAAGCGCACCACATGTTCGTCGGCCAGACCGGCGTCGCGCGCGTCATCCGTCGCACCTGCGAAGTGATGAACGAGCACCCGGACGCCTGCCCGTCCGAGTTCGGCGCCATCCCGCTCGAGATCATCCAGAAGTACGTGAACTTCTGGGCCTCCTCCAGCCTCGACCTGTTCGGCGCCGAGGTCTCCAGCAACTCGGCCAACTTCTTCGCGGCCGGCCTGAAGGGTCGCGCTTACGAGGACAAGTACGACGAGCACTCCGCTCTGGATCAGGGCTACGAGATCCAGCGCTGGAAGGATCAGAAGCTCGTGAACGACGAGGTCCCGCTGCGCAACGCGATGAACGAGGTCCTGCGCGACGCATACGTGAAGGACAACCTGAAGGGCATCGACTTCTGGAACCGCGAGTGCGAGAAGGCCGGCAACCCGTTCCGCTTCACGTACCCCCACCGTCGCTTCAACCGCACGATCGGTGAGTTCGCCGGCGTGCCGTTCGACACCGAAGGCAACCCGGTCTCCGCCGCGACGTGGGCCCAGAAAGAGCACGAGTGGCTGCCGACGCCCGAGGACAAGGGCTTCGTCAAGTCGCTCATGCAACAGGTCACCGAGCCCGGCAAGTTCGCCGGCTGGATCTCTCCCCCGCTGCGCGGCATCAACGGCCAAGAGGTCGAGAAGCCGTACGTGATGCTGTGATCCGAACGCGGACCGGGCCGGGATCCTTCGGTCGTCGGTTCGCGACCCCAGTTCGAGGGAGGCTGCGAATCGCCTGAGACTGATTCGCAGCCGACCCCGCGTCGCGCACCCGCGAACGCAGTCGACCCGCACTTCAAGGGCCGTAGGCAGGGATCCACCCGCCTGCGGCCCGATCGCGTTTTTGGCCGAACGCTCGCAAACCCTTGGTCGAACGTTGGTTCCGGCCAGTCGATCGTGCAGGGTGCTCGCCGCGTCGCCCCTCCCGGACTCTCCAGCGGGGGTGACGAACATCTGGGCCAGAATCGGTTCTGGATCCGAGCGTGCTCGACACCTAGCTTCCCGCGCCTCGGACCTGGCGGCCCGCGTTCGACCGAAACGAAAACACCACAGAGGAGATCCGCGGCACTGCTGCGGGCGGAGGTCTGCACAACCTCCAGAGGGGACTCCAATGAACGATTCGAAATCGGTTCCGGCCCATGGTCGGGACGTCATCACATCCATGTCGGGCGTTCGCGCCCGGACGTTCGAGACGGGCCGCCAGGTTCATTTCTCCCACACCCACGGCGCTGCATGCCGGGGACGAGCAGGGAGCCTGCGCGTCGCCTGGGCCGGCTGGATCGCCCTGGCGCTGGCCTGGATCATGCCGCTGGCCACGTCCGCGCCACGGGCCCAGGGCGACGGCTCGGGACAGCCGATCATCGTCGCGCACCTCGAGATCGAGCTGCCGGCCTCGGCGCTGTTCTCGCTGCGCGCCACGCTGCCGTTGCCCCCGGGCACATGGGATCGCGGGCAACCGGTGCCGCTGACGATCCTGGCCGCCGACGGCACACCCCGGCCGACCCAGCTCGATCGGGTGAGCCGTTACCCGCGGGCCGAGGACGGCGCGGACGTGGTCGAGATCCATTCGCGCGTGGGCCGGCCTTTCGGTAAGCAACCGGGGGACCGTCACGTCTTCGAGGTGGCCCTGCAGCCGCCGCCGACGACCAACGCGGACGTCTCTCCCGCGGTCAGCCAGCTGCGGGCGCATCCGACCGGCTTGCTGCTGGTGTCCTACGACGCCTTCGGTCACCCCTATCACCTGGACCTGTCGGATCACCTGCGCCG
>JAJDEX010000262.1 GCA_029259575.1 Planctomycetota bacterium
GTGCGCTACGCCGGCATGGACCGCGTCGCCGCGCTGCAACTCGTCACGTTGCATCCCGCCATGCAGTTGGGCATCGGCGAGCGTGTCGGTTCGATCGAATCGGGCAAGGACGCCGATCTCGTGCTGCTCAACGGTGATCCCCTGTCCGCGTTCAGTCGCGTCGAGTGGACCATGGTCGATGGTGTGATCGAATTCACGCGCGTCGATGCGTTCGACCTGGACGTGAACCCGCCCGAGAGCGAGCCCTTCGTCCTCCCGGACGATCCGCGTCTCTCGGGGGGGCTGCAGACCGCTCCTCCTGTTGGAACGCGCAACATCGCGCTGGTGGGGGGCACGGTGCACCGCGTCGACGACGAGCCCATCGAGGGCGGCACCGTCCTGATGTACGGCAACCTGATCCGCAACGTCGGCAAGGACATCGAGCTCCCCGAGAACACCGACGTGATCGACGTCACGGGCAAGCACGTATGGCCCGGCATGATCTCGTTGAACAGCCGCCTGGGCCTGCACGAGATCGGCGCCGTGGCCGAGACGGACGACACGCGTGAGCGAGGCGGCAATCAGCCCGATCTGCGCGTGACCGCGGCGCTCTACGCGGACTCGGCGCACATCGGCGTCACGCGCTGGAACGGCGTGACGCGCGCCCAGGTCGCTCCGGCGGGCCGCGGTCCGTTGCAGGGCCAGAGCGCCGTGATCGACCTCGACGGCCTGACGTGGGAGGAGCTTCTGACCGTCGACCGCGACATGCTGCACCTGTCCTTCCCGAGTCGCCGCAACCGTCGCGCGACCGATGCCGAAGTCGTGCGGACGCTGGGCGACTACGTGCATCAACGTGGTCACAATCACGCGATCGACGGAGGACACCAGGCCTGCTTCTGCATGGAGTCGGGCTCCATGCCGCGCGTGCAGCCGGTGATGATCCAGGACGACAAGGACGGCGACGAAGATTGGGACAAGAGCGAGGCGATCCGTGACCTGCGCAAGCTGTTCGACGAATCGCGCGAGTACCACCGCCTGGTGCGCCATGCCGAGGACACCAACTCGACGGGCCCCGCGTTCGACCCGCGCATGGCCGCGCTCGCGCCGTACGCCTTGGGTGAGCGGCGCATTGCGATGCACGCCGGCAACGCCCAGCAGATCCTCGACGTGCTGCGCTTCAGCGAGGAAGAGAACCTGGACATCGTGCTCTACGCTGAGCGCGAAGCCTGGAAGGTCGTCGATCAGATCAAGGCGTCGGGCGTGTCCGTCGTGCTCGGCCCGATCTGGGCCCTGCCCGCGAACCACTACGAGCCCTACGACGCGCCGTTCGCGACGCCCGCCATCCTCGCCCGTGCAGGCGTCCCGTTCGCGATCGCCAGCATGGACCACGAGAACGAGCGCAACCTGCCGTTCCAGGCGGCCAAGGCCGTCGCGTTCGGTTTGCCCAAGGACGAGGGCGTGCGCGCCGTCACCTTGTACGCCGCGCGCGTCCTCGGACTCGAGCATCGTCTCGGCAGCCTGACCGCCGGCAAGCACGCGGACGTCGTCGTCACCTCGGGACACCTGCTCGAGATCGACGCGCCGATCGAGATGATGTGGATCGACGGCCAGCCCGTCGATCACGAGGACAACCGCCACGTCGACCTCTTCCAGAAGTTCGAGAAGCGCCTGAAGCGATTGCAGGGCGAAGGCCGCTGATCCTCGGATGGGCAGCGCCCCCGAGTTCGATGACGGTCTGATCGGGCCACCGCCCGCGCGCCCGCTCGGCGCGTGGGCGTTCGTCGGGGTGTGGTTCCTGCTCTTGACCGGAGGGCTCGGTGCGTGGGATGCGCTCGACCCTCCGCACCTTCCCGACCCCATCGGGCAGGAGGGCGTCCACTTCTTCGATCGACGCCAGAGTGCGCGGATCGACGACGGCACGCGGATGCGCATCGTCGACGAGGACCTCGAGCGTCGTTCGAACCTGAAGTCCAGCCTGACGCCGTGGTACGCCGGCGCGTTGCTGCGCACGTTCGACGAAGCGGGCGACGAGGTCGTGGTGGGCCAGGACGGCTGGTTGTTCCTCGTGTCGCGCGTACACCCTCCCCTGGGCGAGTTCGACCAGATCTCCACCGTTTGGGCGAACGCTTTCGAGGCGCTCGAACGTCAACTGGCGCGCCGCGACAGTCACCTGGTGGTCATGCCGATCCCCACGCGCGCGGTCGTGTGTCGGGAGCGACTTCCGGACGGGTTCGATCCGGGGCCCGGACTCTGGTCGCCGTTCTGCGAGGCGCTCCTCGCGAGGGGCGTCGACACGATCGACCTGCAGCCTGCATTCGCAGTGCACGCGCCGGACACGCTCTACTATCGCGAGGACTCGCACTGGACGCGTCACGCACAATTCGTGGCGGCCCGTGCCGCCCGCGAACACTTGGGGACGCTCGTGAACGACGACCGTTGGGCCGCGAGATTGACGGGGGACGAACGGGCTCCCGACAAGCAGGGGCTGTTGGCCTTCGCGGGGCTCCCGATCGGAACCCCGGCGCGCGACGTTTGGTTCCCTGCGGACGAATCGCTGGCGCGCGCTCCGCTCCAGCGCCGCGTCGGCAAGGCCGTCGGTCCGCCGCACGCACCGCTCGCTCTGATCGGGACCAGCTACTCGGTGGGGGAGCACTTCCTCGCCTACTTGCGCGTGTTGGGCACGACCGCCGTGCGCAACGGTGCGCGCAAGGGCTTTCCCGTCCACGACTCGCTGCGGATCGACCTGCGTCAGCCGCAGCGACCGTCTCCGGTCGTGCTGGTCGAGATGATGACCTACGCGATGGGGCCGAACCTCGAGCACGAGGGTGTCTTGAGCTTCATGGGCAACCAGTTCGGATTCCTGTCGGCGCTCGAAGGTCGCCGCGGACCGTCGATCCTGCCCGAGGGTTCCATCACCGACCGGCCTTCGGGCGCTGACGTTCGTCGTTTGTCGCTCGATGCCGGCAAGCTGCTGACGACCGCCGACGGGATCGTGTCCTTGCGGTTGCAACGCCCCGAGCCGTCGCTTCCAGACGCGCCGGCGAGCGCCTGGAACGTCGTGGTCCGTGGCGGCGATCTGGCGTGGGGCGTTCGTTGGCCGGCCGACGCGCCCACGTTCCACATCCCGTTGATCGGGTCGCGCTCGGGAGCGCACGGCTACACGGTCGATCTGCTCGGTCCTGGCGCTCATGCGCTCGACCCGAACGACGTGCGCGTGGTCCTCGAGCACGACTTGCAAGCGGCCGCAGCACTCACGGGGGATCCGCTCGAGGTGACTCCGAGCGGAGATCGCATCCAGTGGTTCCCCATGGCCGCGACGGGTCCGCTGGGGGACGACCTGGCCCTGGACTATCGCCAGGGCAACTGGGCGGGGGACGTGCGCTTCGAATGGGTCGAAGCCGAGGGGGCCGCGCCGGTCCAGATCGCCAGCGCGTATCTGGAGGCACGAGGTCGCGCGGTCCTGGACCTCGCGCCGTTCCGCTCGCGAACTTGGAGTGGCCTGCGAGTCACGACGACGAACGTCGAACCCGGCCCCGGAAGAGTCTTCGAGGCCCACGCCTCCCTCGTTCCGCTGCTCGCCGAGTAGACCTCGGACTCAGATCGCCAGGATCACGACGGCAGCCAGGACCAGCCACAGCACGCCGCCGAGGACCTTCTCCAGGGCTCGCGGGTCCCGCGCGATCGAAACGATGCGTTGCGGTAGATCGGCCTGCGCCTCCGCGGGGAGGGCGACCGCCTGGGGTCGCGGGAACGTGCTGACCCCATTCAGGGACGCGGCAGCGCGTTCGATGCGGGGGTCGATCTCGGTCTTCATCATCGGTTGGCTCACTCTTGGACTCTCCAGTGCGGTACTAACCCGCTCGGCCTCGGAGGTTTCGCGGATGGCGCTCGCGGCCTCCTCCGGGGGATGGCGAGGCTCGCGGGCCGGGTTCTCGGTGTCGTGTGCGATCGGTGGAAGCATCGATTCGCGCGGGATCTCCACGCTGGGGGGCGCTGAATGAGACGAAGGCGGTACGGTCTTGTTCCCCGAACGGCCCACGGGTGACCCAGCAAGGACCGCGCCATGCCTGCGAAACAGATCGAAGTTGACTGCCCGTGCTGCGACGCACGCCTCCTGATCGACGTGTTGACCTCGAAGGTCCTGCGCCATTCGTTGCCCGAACAACGGGACGAGTTGGGCAAGCCGATGTTGGACGAAGGGCGCTGGGAGAAGGCCCAGGAGCGGATTCGGGCCCGCAAGGGCAGTGCGGGTGCGGACAAGTTCGATGCCGCGATCGGCCGTGAGAAGAACCGTTCGGCGGACCTGGACGACCTCTTCAAGAAGGCCCAGGACAAGCTCGATCAGCGCGAGAAGGACCTGGATTCCTGAGCGTAGAATTCCCGGCTCCGCTCGGAGACCGATCGGTGCCGCACCCCCCCGGCTGCCATCGTCCCCGTCCAGGCCTCCTTCGGGACGAGGTCTCTTGCCCAACCAGTGCACTGCGCTCCGTCGTGGAGCGAAATCACTCCCAAGACTCACCATGAATCGCTCGTCCCACACAGCCCGCTCGAAGTTCGGCCTCCTCGTCGCTGCTTCGCTCCTGCCGACTCTCGCGCACGCGCAAGCGGACACGGAATGGGCGTCCTGGGCGCTCGAGCCCATGCCCAGCGAGACCCTGGTGGAGCCGGAAGGCGGGCCCGAGTTCTTCGGCTTCCTGCGCATCTACGACGAGACGAGTCATGGACCCGGCTTCGTCGCCGGCGCCGATCCTGAGCTGCAAGCGCTCCGGATTCTGCAGATCCGCATGGGCCTTCGCGGTCAGGTCGCGGGAACGAACTACTTCATCACCACGGAAGGCGCGACCGGCGCGATCACACTGGTCGACGCGTTCGCCCGGGCCGAGATCACCGACGACCTGGGCGTGACCATCGGCCGCTTTCGTGCGCCGTTCTCGTTCAACGGATTGTTGCCCGTCAGCGTGCTGTTGATGACGCGCCGCTCCCGCCAGAGCTTGGTGTGGGCCGGGCGCGACACTGGGGTGATGCTCGATCACTCCGTGGGGGATCGAACCCACTTGTTCGTCGCTGCGCAGAACGGTGGGGACGGGACGTCCGACGAACACATGCTCACGGCGCGTGTCGAACATCAGGTCGCGGGGCAGCATCGCCCCCAGGTCGGAGCGCTCAGCCTGGACGCCGAGACCGATGTCCTCCTCGGTGTCGCGATCGCCGACGAGAGTTCCGTGTCGGGCGGGCACGCCTTCGCCGCCGATGTCACCGCGACCTGGCAGCGCTGGTACGCGCAGGCCGAGGTCGTCGGCTACGGCGATGGTTACACGGCGGGCGGCGTTATGGGGGGGATCGGCGCGCGAGCCAATGGACAGGGTGGCACGACGCCCTGGGCGCTCGCGTCGGCGTTCGCGATCGACGAGGAACTCGAGGCCGTCGCGCGCTACGAGGACCAGGACCTGCTCGACACGTGGGTCGGGACCGTCGGTGTGAACTGGCGCCCGCAGCCCGGCGTGCGCTGGGGCCTGCACATCGGTCACCAGGAAGGCGCCGGGGCCAGTCTCGAGGGCGATCGCTTGGATCTGGGCGTGACCTTGTCGTTCTGAGCGGCGGTTTCGGACTGGACCATCCGAACGGACCCAGTTCCTGGGTCCATGGCGTCGACGGGACC
>JAJDEX010000263.1 GCA_029259575.1 Planctomycetota bacterium
TCTTCGCGAACTTCTCGCAGTTCTCGTTCGCGATGCAGGGGCTCATCCTCTGCGACAACATCCTGTTCATGTTCGTGTTCTGGGAGCTGATGGGTCTGATGAGCTACCTGCTCATCGGTCACTTCAGCCACGACCCGAACAGCCACCGCATCACGCATGCGGCCGCCGCCTGCAAGAAGGCGTTCCTGACCACGCGGGTCGGGGACACGTGCCTCTTCTTCGGCATGGCGATGTTCTATTTCTTCCTGCCGCGCGAGTTCAACGACCTCGTGCGTTCGGGGGCGATCCAAGCCGACCTCGTCAGCTCGAGCTTCCGCTTCAGCGACCTCTGGTACATGACCTCCGAGGTCGTGAATGCCAGCCAGGGCTACCCGACCTGGATGACGATCGCGGGCCTGTTCGCCTTCGGCGGCACGATGGGCAAGTCGGCCCAGTTCCCGCTGCACATCTGGCTGCCGGACGCCATGGAAGGCCCGACGCCGGTCAGCGCGATGATCCACGCGGCCACGATGGTCGCGGCGGGCGTGTTCCTGCTGGGACGCATCTACCCGATGATGAGCCCCGAGGTCCTGCTGGTCGTCACGGCGGTCGGTGGCTTCACGGCGCTCTTCGCAGCGACGATCGGTTGCACGGTGTTCGACATCAAAGGGGTGCTCGCGTACTCCACGATCTCGCAGCTGGGCTTCATGGTCGCGGCGATCGGTACGGGCGGGCTCGGCCTCGTCGCCGGCCTGTTCCACATGGTCACCCACGCCTTCTTCAAGGCGTGCCTGTTCCTGTCCGCCGGATCCGTGATCCATGGCTGCCACCACGAACAGGACATGCGCAAGATGGGCGGTCTGCGGACCAAGATGCCCATCACCTTCGCGGCGATGCTGATCTGCACGTTGGCGATCGCGGGAACGCCGCTGTTCGCGGGCTTCTACTCCAAGGACCGCATCATCGCCTCGGCGATCGAACGCACCTGGTTCCGCGGTGGCGACCCGCAGAGCATGGTCGAATCCGTCATGGGTGGCATGAACGGCGCCAGCCTGTTCGCGCTGATCGCCCTCGCGCTCGGCGCGATGCTGACGACGTTCTACATGTTCCGCCTGATCTTCATGACCTTCTTCGGGGAGCCGCAGGATCACCACATCCACGATCATGCGCACGAGTCCCCGAAGACGATGACGATCGCGCTGATGACTCTCTCGTTGCTCGCGATCCTCGGCGGTCACTTCTGGATCGCCGGCGACCTGATGAGCAACGGCGGCACCTGGTTCACGAAGCTCATCGACTACAGGACGATGTTCGTCGGTCCTGGTAAGCAGATCCTGGACGTCGCCAAGATGAACACGGTCAGCATCGGTCACCACGGTGAACACGTGTCCCACCTGTGGGCCCTCGGCGTGTCGACGACGGTGCTTGTTCTCGGCGTCTTCGGCGCCTGGTGGATCTACTACAAGAAGAAGATCGACCCCAAGCGCATCACCGACACCCTCGGTCTCGGCTACGAAGCCGTGCGCGACAAGTACTACGTCGACGAAGCGGTCAACGCGACGGTCATCAAAGGCACCATGCTCGCGGCGAAGTCCCAGACGTGGTTCGACGAGAACGTCATCGACGGCGTGGTCCTGGGTGTCGGCAAGGTCGGCAAGGGCCTCGGCACCGTCGCGGCCTGGTTCGACAAGAACGTCGTCGACGGCCTGGTGAACGGCGTCGCCAACATCACGCAATCCTTCGGTTCGGCCATCCGTCTGCTGCAGACGGGCCGGATCCAGCAATACATCTCCTACGCGGTGGGCGGAGCGATCCTTTTGGCCGCCTTCCACATCCTGTCCTGACCCCACCGCACAGATCGAATTCCCATGACTTCGCTCGATCTCAGCCCCGAGAACCTGTCGACGATCCTCAGCTGGATCACGTTCATCCCGTTGATCGGGATGGCGGTCGTCCTGTTCCTGCCGAAGCAGAACATGACCGCCGTGAAGGGCGTCGCGTACATCGCGACGTTCATCCCGCTCGTGCTCGCGTCGATCGTCTATTACAACTTCGACAAGAGCGCTGAGACCTATCAGCTCGTCACCCACGTCACGTGGATCGAGTCGTTCGGCATCAACTACTCGGTCGGCGTCGATGGTCTCTCGATCACGCTGCTCTGGTTGACGACGCTGCTGCTCTTCATCGCGGTTCCCGCGAGCGAGACGGTGCCGCGCCTGTCGAAGGCGTACTACGCGCTGCTGCTGATGCTCGAAGTGGGCATCCTGGGCGTGTTCATCAGCCTCGACTTCTTCCTGTTCTACGTGTTCTGGGAAGTGATGCTGCTGCCGATGTACTTCCTCATCGGCATCTGGGGTGGACCGCGCCGCGAGTACGCCGCGATCAAGTTCTTCCTCTACACGCTCGCCGGATCGGTCCTGATGCTGATCGCGATCGTGGCGCTGCGCCTGCAGGTCGACTCGTTCTCGATCCCGGACATGATGGCCCACGCCCAGGCGGTCGGCTGGACCGGTCCCGGGCTGCTCGGGATGCAGTTCACCACGTGGGTGTTCTGGTTCCTCTTCATCGCCTTCGCGATCAAGATCCCGGCCTTCCCGTTCCACACGTGGCTGCCCGACGCGCACGTCCAAGCGCCTACGCCGATCTCGGTCATCCTGGCCGGCATCCTGCTCAAGCTCGGAGGCTACGGCCTTCTGCGCTGCTGCTTCCCGATCGTCCCCGACGCGTTCCACACCTTCGCGCTCGCACTCGCCGCGCTGGGCGTGATCGCCATCGTCTACGGCGCCTACGTGGCGCTCGGACAGAGCGACTTCAAACGACTCGTGGCGTACTCGTCCGTCAGCCACATGGGATTCGTCCTGCTGGGCTTCGCGGCGATGACGGCCTGGGGCATGACGGGCGGCGCGCTGCAGATGTTCACGCACGGCATCAGCTCGGCCTCCTGCTTCCTCATCGTCGGCGTGATCTATGACCGCGCCCACCACCGTGACCTGAACGGGTTCGGGGGCATGGCCCAGGTGATGCCGCGCTACTGGGCGCTCGGAACGCTCGCGTTCTTCACCTCGCTCGGCCTGCCCGGCCTGGCCGGCTTCGTCTCGGAGGCCATGACGGTCTTCGGTTCGTACGAGTCGACCGTGGGTTGGACGCCCGAGCAGATCGCGAACGGCCAGCACTGGGGCTGGATGCAGACCCTGGTGCTGATCTC
>JAJDEX010000264.1 GCA_029259575.1 Planctomycetota bacterium
GGCTCCCTGTCCCGCGGAGGCCGGACCGGCGTTCAGGTCGGTGAGACCGCCGAACGCTTGCTGGGACGCCTCGACTGCTCGGTGCTGTGGCTGAAGCCCGAGGACTTCGTGTCCCCGGTCGCGGCGGACTGAGCGCGGGCAACGCGCGGCACCCATGGAGCGCGGGCAACGCGCTACGCCTATCGAGCGCGGGCAACGCGCTACGTCGTCGATCGAGCATGAGCTCGGGCGTTCGCGTCGCGCCTAACTCGGCTCGGTCGGGGGCGTTTCGGCCCCGGGTGCGGACGTCGGTTGGGGCCGCTGTTCGTGCGCCGTTCCGCACAGGTCCTCGAGCAACAGCACGTCGCCCATGACGGCTTCGGCTGTCGGCCAGCGACCGGCTCCGCGACCGATCGTCGAGACCAGGGTCCCGTCGCTGCGCAGGATGCGCAACGCGCACTGCGACTTGCGCGTGCGACCCATGCCGTCATCGGGGTCCAGGGATTCCAGTCCGAGCGCGAGGCGCGCGCCGCGTTGGTCCAGTTGCGCGCGACCCACGAGGCGCACGCGTCGTCCTTGGCCGGCTTCCGTGCGGACCCAGGCTTCGTCCAGGTCGGTCAGTCCGCCGCTGCGCGTCCACTCGAGGGGGACGTCCACGCCCCAGGCTGCGCGTGCGAGCAGCATGAGCTTCTGGGCGGCGTCCGTGCCGTCCAGGTCCAGCGTCGCATCGGCTTCCGCCAGACCTGCTTGACGTGCGAGGTTCACCGCATGGGCCAGGTCGTCGCCCTCGGCCACGCGATCCAGCACGAACGTCGTCGTGCCGTTCAGGACGCCCTCGAGGTGGGTGACGCCGAGTGCGGCGGAGGCGCGCGTGAGTTCCATGCAGGGCACGGCGCCTCCGACGGCGGGGCTGTCGGCCAGCGTGACCCCGTGGGCGTGCGCCAGGGCGGCCAGTTCCGGTCCGTGCTCGGCGAGCAGGGACTTGTTCGCGCTGATGACGTGGACGCCGGCCTCGAGAGCCTGGGCGACCCACGTGCGCGCGGGCTCGAGCTCGCCCAGGGCTTCGACGATCACGTCCGGGCGCTGGGCCAGGAGCTCGCGCACGTCGGCGTACAGCGGCGGCGCGTCGTCGCGCGGGCGCGCGGGATCACGGACGACCGCGCCGGCGCATGCGAAGCGCGTGGGGGCTCCGGCGAGCCGACGCAACACGCCGCCCCCGACCGTGCCCAGGCCCAGCAGTCCGACGCGCAGCGGACGCGGCGGGGCGTGTTCCTGGGCGAAGCGGTCCTCGAAGTCGCCGATGGCCGTGCCGTCCCGGCGGCCCAACGCCATGACCTCGAACGGACGACGGTGGTCCAAGGCGAAGCGCGCGGCCTTCTCCTGCAGGATGACGCCCGAGAGCGACAGTGCGGTGTGCCATCCGACGTGCGAGTAACGGCGCGGTGCGGGGCCCGGCGTGTGCGGGTCCCGGTCGTACATGCCGTCGACGTCCTTGACCAGAACACAGCGTTCCGCGCCCAGCGCAGTCGCCGAGAACAGGGCGGTCAGGTCGGATCCACCGCGACCGAGAAGGACGCGGCTGCCTTCCGCATCGCGCGCGACGAAGCCGGGCAGGACGAGCGCGGGGGCGAACTCGAACGCGCGCCGGAACGCATCGGCGTCGATCGTGTACGGCGTGGCGTCCATGGGCGGACCGTCGGCACGCAATCCGACCGAGTGCGGCTCCATGGCACGCGCCGGAATGCCCGCGCGCTCCAGCGCCAGCACGAGGAGTGCCGTCGCTTGCGCCTCACCGGTGGCGAGCAGCGGCGCCAGACCATGCGGCGCGTCCTCGCCGTCGAGGGCCCGTCCCCGTTGCAACAACGCATCGGTCGCACCCGACATCGCCGAGACGACCGCGAGGACGCGACGACCTTGGCGGACGTGGCGGTAGACCTCGTGGACGGCCGTGGCCAGGGCGTCCTCGCCCGTCAACACGGATCCGCCGAGCTTGAGCACGACGATGGGAGCACTCACTGGGGGGCCTCGATGGTGAACTCGGAAGGGGACTCGTGGGGGAGCCGAGCCGGAAGGGCGTTCACAGGCCGCAACGGTTCTCGAGCGTGTTGAGCTGGTCGATGCCCAGCATCTTGCGGCTGGCGAGCAGCTTGCGCACGTTCTCTTCCGGCAGCGGTTCGAGGCCGCCGCGCGCACAGTGGGCGAGCCAGAGGATCCGCGCGGTGTGCTCGACCATGTCGAGCTTCTTGTACGCGTCCATCAGGTGCGGCCCCATGGTGACCGAGCCGTGGTTCTTCATGATCACGGTGTCCGAGCACGACACGATGTCCCGGATCGAATCGGCCAGTTCGTGCGTGCCGGGCGTCGCGATCGGCGCGGTCGGGATGCCGCCGAGCGTCACGATGATCTCGGGGATGATCGGCAACTGCATGTCGATGTCCGCGATGGTCATCGCCACGGCGTGCGGCGGGTGAGCGTGCACGATCGCCCGGACGTCGGCGCGCTGCTCGTAGCAGACCAGGTGGATGCCGATTTCGCTGGAGGCCTTGGGGCCCCCGTCGACCGACGCGCCGGTCATGTCGACCTTGGCGATCTGGTGCGGCTGCAGGAAGCCCTTCATCGCGCCGGTCGGCGTCACCAGGATGTCGCCATCGGCCAAGCGCACGGACAGGTTGCCGTCCGCGGCCGCGATGTAGTTACGGCTGTAGCAGAGCTCGCCGATCTTGCAGAGGGCATTGCGTTGCCGCGTCTCCTCTTCGCTCCAGGGGCTGCTCGACGGGTTCATGGGGGACAGTCTAGGACCTTCCAGCCCGCGGGCCAGTCCGAATGTGCAGCAGGCCGCTCCGCGTGGAGCGGAACGGCCTGCGGGGCTCGGTTTCGGCCTCGTCTGGACGGGCTCGCCTCAGGGCTTGCCGCCGCTCAGGATCGGTTCCGGCAGGTCCGCGCCCTCGGGGTAGAAGCGCATCGAGATCGAGTTCACGCAATGGCGCGTGTTCTTGTCGGTGAAGCGCTCGCCCTCGAAGACGTGGCCGAGGTGTCCGTCGCAGTTCGCGCAGACGATCTCGACCCGGCGGCCATCGGCGTCCGGCAGGCGCGTGACCCGGCCCTCGATGTCGTCGTCGAAGCTCGGCCAGCCGCAGTTGCTCGAGAACTTGTCCTCGGACGTATAGAGCGGGATGTTGCACTGGCGGCAGGTGTACGTGCCGGTCGCCTTGTTGTCCGTGTACTCCCCGATGCCCGGGCGTTCGGTGCCCTTGTCGAGAAGGACGTGCGCCTCGGCGGGCGTGAGGGCGTTGTACTCGGGAGTGCTGGAATCGGTCATGTCGGTGTCGTGCGTGGCCTCGGATGCGTCCGGGTCCGCATGCATTGTCGCGGTCCCGCATCCTGCCGTGAGCAAGAGCGGTACGAACGTCAGGAGGAGCGGAGCGGGATGGAGAAGCGTGCGAACGTTCATGGCTGGATTCTAACCCCTGGGCGGAACAGGGGGATACGAGTCGTGTCGAGCAGGCCCTACGAGCGCCCGCGGTCCCCGTGACCGCGCATCAAGATTCGTTCACCGGAGTGTGGGTCGCAAGCGGGGGGGCGACCTCAGCGGGAGGGACGCGACAGACGCCGAACTCCCGTGACCGCCATCCAGACCTCTCATGCCGGAATGGGTGGGTGCATCGATACCCCCGGGCGTGGTACTCCCGAGACACCGGCAACTTACAAGCCTGGAGTTGCGTCGGAATCTATAGTCCAACCATGCGAACAGAATGGAGACTCATGCTCTTGGGCACTTTGGTGGGGCTCGTGCTCTGGGGAACTCTCCAGTTCCGAGCGCGGGACCAGGTCGAGGTCTCACTTGTTGCGGGTCCAGAGCGACGTGTTGGTGGAACCAGCGAACTGGAAGGTGAGGCCGCATCGAACGTCGGACGCATCTCATCCTCCGATCCCAGCAAGTCGAGCGAGCTCGAAGACGGAGAAGAAGAGTGGACCCGAGCGAAGGTGCTCGCGTACGTGACGGACAAGCTTCGTACGTCTTGCACATCCGTGAACGAGCAGGAATTCGCGGACTCCCATGGCGGGCAAGTCCTGCGCGAGAAGAGGAAGCTCCCGAAAGATCTGACGGCCGCAGACCGGGACGAACTTCTTGCGCTCATCGACGAGGTGACGAGGGCCAACCGGGTCACCGCGGCCAGGGCCGCCAAGCAGTTGGGGATCGAGCTGGAGGCCAAGTGGGACCGCGGCGATTACACGATGACCGAACGTGGTCGGACGATCCATGAGACGATGCCGGCCGCGGATGCCGAGGAGAGTCGATCCGTTCAGTTTCGAAGGACTGGCTCGACCGGTCCGTTCACTGCTGTCCTCTCGTTACGCTCGGATGAGAGCCCGATCCTGATGGCAGCGCTGGCCCAGATCGAACAGGAGAACGATCGCTTCTACCGTCGGCGGTCCGAGATCGTTGGGGAGTAGGCGCACTGCGCCTATCGCCATCGGTATTCCCTCCCGATCGCGACCTGTCCCTAGGGAAGCGTCAGTCCGTCCGGTGATCGAACACCAGTTCGCCGCCGACTTCGACCGCGTCCACGAATCCGACGATCACGGTTCGGGCGGGCGCGTCCGGGTCGCCCAGCAACTGGCGTGCGGAGTTGCCCTCGTCGATCACCAGCACGCGATCGCCTGTTCCGGCGCCGATGCCGTCGATGGCGATCTTGGTCTTCGCGGTGCGCGTGCCGTCCGGGTGGACCGGTCGCACGATCAACAGCTTCTTGCCGTCGAGCATCGGAATTTGAATGGGCGAGACGACGGTGCCCACGACTTCGGCGAGGAACATCAGCGGCTCCCCTTCGCCTTCGGAGCGGTCCAGGCCTTCGCGGCGATGTCCTGGTCGTTGGCCCAAGCCTGTTCGACGAAGCCGACGATCGTGGCGTCGACGGGGACGTAGGTCTCGGTCAGCGCGACGGCGGCCTCGCGACCGTCCTCGTAGTGGATCAGATCCCCGGGGCCCGTGGCGAGTTCGCTGCAGCACACGAGCGATCCGCCTTGGGGTGCACCGTCCTCGTCGAGCGGCTGCACGATCTGGAGCTTCACGCCCTCCATCCCCTTGTACTGGGTGGTCGCGACGACGCGACCGATGACGCGGCCGAGGTACACCTCAGTCGCTCCACTTCTCGAAGACGTTGGTGCCGTCCAGGTCCCACGAATCGATGATCGCCATGACGACGGCATCGCACGGGCGACCATCGGTCAGTTCGGTCTGGCGCGCGCTCGAGCCCGAGGCGTAGAGCACCAGGTCGCCCGTACCCGCGCCGACGGAATCGACCGCGACGACGTACTGGTTCTGGGGCTCGTTGTGGTGATCGTGCACCTGGCAGACCAGGAACTTGCGATCGGTGAGCTTCTCGTCCTTCTGACTCGCGACAACGCTGCCGACGACCTTGGCGATCAACATGATGGATCCGGGGGGGATGGGTACTGGGGGGTGCGGTCCCGGGAGTCTACGTCCGGACCAACCTGGGGCCTACTCGGGATCGAAGCGCGTGACGATCGTCTCGGGCGGGAGGGCTTCGGAGATCAGGCGCCGGCGCAGTTCGCGGTGGACCTCGATCTGCATCGTCTCCCACGTGGGGGCGGGGCGTCGTTCGCCGAGGGCCATCAGCACGACGCCGCCCTGCAGGCGCACGGGGCCGACGACCGTGCCGGCCGGGTCCTCGTCCGAGGCGTCGAGGATTTCGAAGACCGCCGTACGCATCGTCTCGGGCACGTTCAGGGCGCCGCGGGTCACGAGGCCCAACAGACCCTTCTGCTCGCGGGTGGCGGCGTCCTCGGAATGCAGTTCCACCATGCGCTGGAAGTCGCGCAGGTTCTCGATCTTGGGCTTCAAGGCTTCGAGCTCGGCCTCGGCCTGTTCGAAGTCGCGCGGGACCAGGTCGTTGGCGAAGCGCGCCGCGTTGAGCATCAGGGCGTAGACCTCGACGCCCTCGCCGAACAGTCCGTCGAAGAATTCGCGCTCGTCCAGGTAGGCCCGCAGGAGTTGCTCCCCCGGATGCGTTCGATCGACGAACAGGTGCGCGAGCGCGGAGACCCGAATGGCCGGGTCGCGACGCAGCGCGGCGATGCTGAGTCCTTGGGCCTTCAGGAGATCCTCGTACTTCACGCCCTGATAGGTCGGATCGGCGGCGGCGCGTTCGCGGCGACGCTCGACCTCCTCGTCCATCGCGCGCTCGACCGCTTCGTCGGTGAGATCCGGCACGCGCTCCTGCACCTTGCGCGCCAACAGCATCTCGTAGCAGAGCTTGCGTTGCTCGTCGATCGGGATCTCGCGGCTGAGCGCTTCGGCGAACTCGTCGCGCTCGATGGCGACCGTGCCGCCAACGATGACGACTGGCGTGTCGGTGTAGGGGAACGTGCCCGGGACGGAGCCCATGGCATCGATCTCGCCCTCGAGCCACGTCGTCTGCATCTCGCCAGTGAGCACCGCGTCCTCGTCCAACTTCAAGCCGTGTCGCGTCAGCATCTCGTGCACGAGCGCGAGCCGCATGTACTCCCGGAACGTGGCCGGCTCGATGCCGTTGGCCTCCAGGTACTGCGTGATCGACTCGGCCTCTCCGGCCCCGATGATCTGGCGTTCGAGGAGCGCGATGCGCTCGTTGACATCCTTGGGCGTCGCGACGATGCCGCGCTCCAGGGCGAGGTGCGCGAGGACCTGGACCTCGAGCATGCCGCGCAAGGTCTCGCGACCTTCCGGCGCCAGGGCCTTGCGCCAGATCAGCGCCTCCTCGAAGTCGGCGCGGGTGAGTTCGTGACCCGGGCAACGCGCGACCTGATGCGGCTCGAGCGGCAGGGGGCCCGTGGCCTCCTGGGTCGCCACAGCGGTCGAGGCCTCGTCCACCTGGACGGGATCCAGGGGCGCCTCCTCCTGGACGGTCGGTCCAGCGACGCTGGCTCCGACGCAGGAGAGCAGCAGGATGGCGCAGAGCGCGGAACTGTGGAAACGAACGCGGAGGGTGCTGGGGGAGGTGCTCATGGCGGGTCGGTGGGGGCCGAGGATACCCGAGGGGTCCCGTCCGATCACCGATCGCGCCCGAGACCCTCAGCGGGCGCGGCCTTCGACGTCGAGGGCCAGCTGGCCTTCCCGAATCCTGACGCGCAGGAGCTCGTTGGCCCCCGGGGGACGCTCCAGGAGCAGATCCGACAGGGCCGGCTCGATCTCGCGCTGCAGGACCCGGCGGATCTCACGGGCACCGGAAGCGGGGGAGAATCCGCGCTGGCTGACCCAGCGGGCGACCGCGGGCGTGAACGCCACGGTGAATCCCCGGCGGCGCAGGCGTTGGGCCAGGTCGGTCAGGTGCAGCTGGGCGATGCGATCGACGGAGGGGCGTTCGAGCTCGCCGAAGGTGATGACCTCGTCGATCCGGCCGAGCATCTCGGGGCTGAAATCGCGCTCGAGGGCTTCCTGGGTGATCGAACCGAGGGCCTTGTCGTCCAGCGTCGCGTCGCCACCGAAACCGACGGCGCGCGCTTGGCGCACCATCTCTTCCGCACCGACGTTCGAGGTCAGCAGCACGATCGTCTTCGCGAACGACACGGTGCGACCCTTGCCGTCGGTGAGCGCGCCTTCCTCGAGCACCTGCAAGAGCAGGTTGTGCATGCGCGGGTGCGCCTTCTCGATCTCGTCGAACAGCACGACGCACGCACCCTTCGCGGCGACGGCGTCGGTCAAGCGGCCGCCGTCCTCGTGGCCGACGTAGCCCGGGGGCGAACCGATCAGCTTCGAGTATTCATGAGCCAGCGCGAACTCGGAGCAATCGCTGCGCACGAGCCGGGTGTGGCCGTCCTCGCGGTACAGAGCGCGTGGGAAGCGGCGCGCCAGTTCGGTCTTGCCCGTGCCGGTGCGGCCGGCGAACAGGAGCGAGGCGACGGGGCGACCTTCGGGTGCCAGGCCGACGGCAGCTTTGCGGACCGAACGGACGACGGCTTGCACCGCGGCGTCCTGGCCGATCACGTGTTCCTTCAGGCGGCGTTCCAGGTGGAAGGCCTTGCGCGCCAAGACGTCGAGGTGTTCGTCGTCCATTCCGCTCTCGGCTTCCGGAGCGGTCGCCGTGCGTGCGCTGGCTTCGGCGTCGACGCGCAGGTTGACCTCGTGGATGTCGAGGGTCGGGTTGACCTCGACGCACAGGTCGTACAGGAGGTTCTCGACCATCAGCGGGTCCTCCGGGAACAGCGTCTCGAGCGTCTCGGCCAGGTCCTGGCTGAACTCCGGCATGCACGTCTCGATCACCAGCTTGCGGTACCCGGCACGATCGAGCGTGGGGGCGGCCGGCAGGCAGAGCGTCTCCGTATCGGTCACTCGGACCTGGACGAACGAATCGGCCAGGTCGAAGTAGCGGAAGACGGTGCGCGCTTGTGCGGGGTCGGCCAAGGGGACGGATGAAGGCTGGCGGATCGAGCTCTCCACCGCGTGGCGGGGTCTCGAAGCTGGGTGGGGGCGATCTGAGCCGGGAGTGCTCGGGGCGTGGTGGGCCCGGGTGGGGACCCGGGGACACAGGAGATTTCGGGTTCGCCGCGAGCTCAACTTGATCCCAGCCGGAGAACCGCCGATGAAAACCCTGGCTGCACGCGGTTCGTGTCTCGATGTGTGACGCCGGATAGACTGCGTGCCTCGATCCGAATCACGGACATCCCTATGAGCCCCAAGGACGACGTTCAATTTCTCGCACTCCTCGTGCACCGCGGCTACCTCGAGCGCAATCATGCCGAGAAGCTGCTGCCACGCCTGAAGCAGGGGGACGCTCTCGATCCGCTGTTGACCGAGCTGCTCGGTTGGGACGGGGATCGTGTGGACAAATTGCGCGTGACGCGCGCCGGTGAGGACCCGCGCATCCCGGGGTACGACATCCTGGGTCGCCTCGGTGTCGGCGGGACCAGCGAGGTGTTCCGTGCGCGCGACAAGAAGTCCCAAGGGACGGTCGCGCTGAAGATCCTGAACGTGCGCAGCACGCGTCAGAAACGTGCGCTCGCCAGCTTCGTCGAAGAGGTGCGCACGCTGACCAGCCTCGATCACCCGGGCCTCTGCAAGGGGCACGGCATCAAGAAGAGCGGCGACACCTACTTCGCCGTTCTCGAGTTGATCGAAGGCCGCACGTTGCTCGAGCACATCGACGAGGAACAGAGCTTCCCCGAGGACACCGCGCTGCGCATCGTCCTGGAGGTCGCGGACGTCCTGGCCTATCTCGACCGCGAGGGCTTCGTGCACCGCGACGTCAAACCGGGCAACATCATGTTGACCAGCAGCGGTCAGGTGAAGTTGATCGACCTGGGGTTCTGCGCCAAGAAGGGCGAGTTCAACCCCGAGGGCACGGCCACCGGAACGGGCGAGTACCTGGCGCCCGAACAGGCCATGGGCGGTGCGTGCGCGGACCTGCGTAGCGACGTCTACAGTTTGGGGGCGACGCTCTTCCAGATGACGGTCGGGCGCTTGCCGTTCGAGCCGGGCGACGACGAGGACGTGTTGCGCAAGCACGTCCTGGAAGCTCTGCGTTCGCCGGAATTGAAGGGCCGCGGGTTCTCGCACCAGCTGCACTACTTCATCGACAAGATGATGTCCAAGGACGCCGACCACCGGTACCAGACGTGGGAGGAGCTGCTCGACGGCATTCGCGGCCAGCTCGAGGGCAAGCTCGCGGCGGATTGGCGCGGCGCGACGACCCCACGTTCGAACTCCCGCCGTCGCACCTGACCTCTCGCGGGCTGCTCCGACCAGGAGCGACCCCTTCATCGACATGATCCCCGGTCAAGACCAGGACCCCGGCCTCGAAGGCATCGTTCCGTTCACCTTCGACTGCCATCGTTGCGGGCGTTGTTGCACGGCGGGCGCGGGTCACGTGTGGTTGGCCGAGGGCGAGAGCGAGCGCATGGCCGCGCGGCTGGGGATGGAGCACGCGGCGTTCGAGCGCATGCACGTGCGCACCGTGGCTGGACCTGACGGGGAACTGCGCCGCTCGCTGCGCGAACGTCACGAAGGCGATCACGGCGGACGGTGTTCGTTGCTGGAAGGCACCAACGCGTGCACGGTCTACGAGGATCGCCCCGAACACTGCCGCACGTTTCCCTACTGGGACGGCGTGCTGAACACCGAGTCCGGGTTCGAAGCGGCGCAGACGACGTGCCCCGGGATCACCGTCGAGCCGACCGACGAGCAGCGCGC
>JAJDEX010000265.1 GCA_029259575.1 Planctomycetota bacterium
CTTGGTCAGGTTCCAGACGCGCGCCTGGAAGCGGAAGGGCTTCAAGGTCAGCGCACCGACGGGGCAGATGTCAGCCAGATTGCCCTGGTACTTGCCGGTCATCGGTTGGTCGTTCCACACCTCGATGGTCGAGTGCGAACCGCGGTCCGCCACGACGAGCTGGGGCTTCTTCGGAATCTCTTCCTGGAAGCGCACGCAGCGGCTGCACAGGATGCAGCGCTCCTGGTCGAGCATGATGACGTCGCCCAGGTCCTTGCGCTTCTCCAGGTTGCGGCGCGGCTCGACGCTGCGTCCTTCACCCTGGTTCTCGTCGAACGAGTAGTCCTGCAACGTGCACTCGCCGGCCTTGTCACAGATCGGACAATCCAGCGGGTGGTTCTTCAGCAGGAACTCGAGGCACTCGCGCCGCGTCTCCTTGGCCTTGGGCGTCTGCGTGCTGACGACCATGCCCTCGGCGACGGGCGTGCGGCACGCGACCATGACGCGCCCCGGCATCTCGCCCATCTGGACCTCGACCTGGCAGATGCGGCACGAGCCGACCGGCGTGAGGCCCGGGTGATAGCAGTAGTGGGGGACGTCGACGCCCTCACCGTGACAGGCGTGGATCAGGGGCTTGCCCTTCTCGGCCTGCACTTCGCGTCCGTCGACCGTGATGGTGACGGTCGAAATCGTCTTGGTGTCGCTCACGCGCCCACTCCTTCCAATTTGCGCGCTGCGAGCACGCCTTGGTGACCGCCGTGCTGCACGTACAGCTCGAGCTCTTCTTTGAAGTTGCGCACGACCGAGTGCGTCGGGATCGCCGCCGCGTCGGACAGCGCGCAGATCGTCTTGCCGGGCGCCATGCCGTTGGCGAGATCGGTGAGGAGTTGGATGTCCTCGGTGCGTCCGCCGCCGTCATACAAGCGCTGGAAGATCTGGGACAACCACTGCGTGCCCTCGCGGCACTGGCTGCATTGGCCGCAGCTCTCGTGGTCGTAGAAGTTCATCAGCACGAGCGCCGACTTCACGACGCTGGCTTGGTCGTCCAGCATGATCATCGCGCCGGTGCCGAACATCGAACCCGCTGCCTTCAGCGAGTCGTGATCCATTGGCGTGTCGATCGCGTCGGGCTTCAGGAAACCGGTGGACGAGCCGCCGGGGATCCAAGCCTTCAGCTGGCGACCTTTCCAGACGCCGCCGGCGTATTCCTCGAGCACCTGGCGCGCGGGCATGCCCAACGGCAACTCGTACACACCGGGTTTCTCGACGTGACCGCTGATGCCGCACAGGAAGTTGCCGGGCGACTTCTCGTTGCCCATCCCGCGGAACCACTCGGCGCCGCGTTCCAGGATGAACGGCACGTTGAAGATCGTCTCGACGTTGTTGACGGTCGTCGGCTGGCCCCAGAGGCCGAAGCCGGCGGGGAACGGAGGCTTGGGACGCGGGTGGCCGCGCTTGCCCTCGAGGCTCTCCATGAGCCCCGTCTCCTCGCCGCAGATGTACGCGCCGGCGCCCTTGTGCATGTGGATCTCGCACGAGAAGTCGGAGCCCAGGATGTTCTGGCCGACCAGCCCCGCCTTGCGCGCTTCGGCGATCGCGGCGAACACGCGGTCGTAGGGCAAGCGGTATTCACCGCGCACGTAGATGTAGACGGCGTCGAGGCGCATGGCGTGCGCCGCGAGCAGACAGCCCTCGACCAAGCCGTGCGGATCCTCGCGCATGATCACGCGGTCTTTGCACGTGCCCGGTTCGGACTCGTCCGCGTTGACCGCCATGTAGCGGGTGCGCGTGTCCTTTTCGGGGTCGGGCATGAAGCTCCACTTCAGGCCGGTCGGGAAGCCAGCGCCGCCGCGACCGCGCAGGCCGGACGCCTTGACCTCTTCCGTCACGTCCAGAGGCGTCATGCCTTCTTTCAGGACCTTCTCGAAAACCTTGTAGCCGCCCTGGGCCTGGTAGCCCTTCAGCGTGTGAGAGTCCTCGCGATCCATGCGCGAGAGCAGGTAGGTCTCGTGACTCACGCCAGGCCTCCCAGGATCTTGTTCACGTCGTCAGCGACGAGGTCTTCGTGGTAGGTGCCGTCGACGACCATCATCGGTGCGTTGGCGCAGCCACCTTGGCACTCGACGGTCTCGAGGTAGATCTTGCCGTCCGCGGAGTTCTGTCCCGGCTTGGCGCCGGTCAGCTCGCACGCGCGCGCGACGAGCTCGTCCGAGCCGCGCAGGTCGCAAGAGATATTGCGACAGATCGAGACGATGTGCTTGCCGACGGGCTTCAGGAAGAACATCGGATAGAAGCTCGCGACCGAGAAGACCTCGACCGGTTCCATGCCGAAGTACGCGGCGACGGCCTCGATGATGTCGGGCGAGAGCCAGCCACCGAGGTCCTCCTGGCAGCGGTGCAGCGCCGGGATGAGCGCGGCCTGCGACTCGGGGTAGTGCGTCTTGAGTTCGTCGAACTCGGAGATCAGTTCTTGGGTGAGCGCCATTATCGATCCACCTCGCCCATGACGAAGTCCAGGCTGCCGATGATCGCCATCATGTCCGAGAGCAGGCAACCGTTCGAGATGAGCGGAATCGCCTGGACGTTCATCAGTCCGGGCGCGCGCACGTGGCAGCGCAGCGGCGTGCTGGTGCCATCGGACGCGATGTAGAAACCCAGCTCGCCCTTGCTCGACTCGCACGCGAAGTACGCGGCGCCTTTGGGCAGCTTCATGTCCGTGACGACCTTGAACTGGAAGATCAGCTCTTCCATCGATTCGTGGACGCGTTCCTTGGGCGGCAGCACGTACTTGCGATCGCGCGTCAGGTAGTCGGCGCCCTTGGACTTGTCCAGACGATCGAGCGCCTGCAGGCAGAGCTTGACCGACTGGCGCATCTCTTCGATGCGGACCAGGTAGCGGTCGTAGCAATCGCCGATCGTGCCGACCGGGATCTCGAAGTCGTAGTCCTCGTAGCCCGAGTACGGCATCGCCTTGCGCAGGTCCCACTCGACGCCGGAACCGCGCAGGTTCGGGCCGGTGAGCGACCACTGCTTGCACATTTCGGGGGTCAGGACGCCGACGCCCTTGTTGCGGTCGTGCCAGATGCGGTTGCCGGTCAGCAGCGCCTCGAACTCGTCGATCTTGGAGGGGAACTGCGTGACCCATTCGCGGATCGCGCGGGCCATGTCCTCGTCGACGTCCGCGTACACGCCGCCCATGCGAACGTACGTGTTGTTCATGCGATGCCCGGTGTAGGCATCCAGCAGGTCGTACGCCTTCTCGCGCTCGGTGAACGTGAAGAAGAACATCGACACGGCGCCCAGGTCGATCGCGGTCGTGCCCAGGTAGATCAGGTGCGCCATGATGCGCGACAGCTCCATCAGCAGCACGCGCACCTCTTGGCCTCGCTGCGGCACTTCGAGGCCGGCCAGCGATTCCAGCGCCATCGCGTAGGCGCAGTTGTTCATCAGCGGCTGGACGTAGTCGAGCCGGTCGGTGTGGGGGAAGAACTTGCGCCAGCCAAGGCTCTCGCAACTCTTCTCCTTGCCGCGGTGCAGGTAGCCGACGTCCGGGTCGACCGAGCAGATCGTCTCGCCGTCGAGCTCGACGCCCAAACGCAGCACACCGTGCGTCGCCGGGTGTTGCGGGCCCATGCTGAGCTTCATGATCTCGCCGTGCAGCGGATCGTCGGCGTCGACGACCAGCTGGTCGGGCGAGGCGGGGATGTACTCGAACGTACGTGCCTGGCTCATCGTGCGCCTCCCTTCTTGGCGGCGGCTTTGGCCGTGGCTTTCTCGGCTGCTTCCGCGCGACGCGCACGATCCCAATCGCGATAGAGGCGATCCGGTTCGATGCCCTGGTGCGGGAACTCCTTGCGCAGCGGGTGGTGCGGATACGTCTTCGGCATCAGCAAGCGGCGCAGGTCCGGATTGCCCTCGAACGTGATGCCGAACATGTCGAAGCACTCGCGCTCGCTGAAGCCGACGCCGTCCCAAAGGTCGACGCACGACGGAACGTTCGCGTCATCGCCGCTGACGCGGCAACGCACGCGAACGCGGTCGGTGTGTTCCATCGACAGGAACTGCCACGTGACCTCGAAGCGCGGTTCGGTGGGGGCGTGGTCGACGGCCGTGACGAACGTGTTCGTCTCGAAGCCGCAGTCGTGCTTCAGCGAGGTGAGGAACGCGTGGACGTGCTCGCGTGCGACCACGAAGGTCGGCACACCGTCGCGCTCGGGCGTCTCGGTGAACGTGCCGTCCGCGCAGGCGGCGGTGATGCGCTCGAGGACGGTCATGCCGGGTCCTCGTCGCTCTTGCTGCGCGAATCGGTCGATGTGCCGGTGCGCTGGTCGGAATGCAGGCCGTCCGAGGACTGGTACGTGCCGACGCGGCTGGTGGCGATGCCCTCGTTGGGCGCCATCTGGAACGTGCCGGTGCCGGACTCGTCGAGCTCGGTGGGGCCGTTCAGGATGCGCGCAAGGGGCGACTCGCGCTCGATCTTCTTCTGCA
>JAJDEX010000266.1 GCA_029259575.1 Planctomycetota bacterium
GCTCGGCCCCCTCGAGGTACCAGTCGTGCTCGCCGACGTGGGTGCGGCCGGTCCAGGCACCCATGCGCTCCAGGCCGTAGAGGTAGTAGTAGAGCCAGCCCCCCAGACCGGGATTGGTCGTCACCGTGAAGTTGGCGTCGAGCCAATCGACGCCCCGTTGTTGAGCCGCGCGCAAGCGCTCGGCGATCTCGCCGCGCATCAACCCACGCTTGCCCAACTCGATCTCACCGATCGCCAGGGTGCCGACTCCGGCGGTCGTCATGGAACCGGTCCCGGCTTGGCCCGGTGCCATGTAGTCGAACCCGCCGACCTCGCTCTGATACTCGAGGACACGCAACGCGAGACGTTGCCAGGCGTCGTCGGGAACCTCGATGCCATACTGCGAAGCCTTCCAGAGCCCGAGCGCCGCGTACTGCGTGTTGGACAGGTCGATGATCGTGTGCCCGGGGTAGCCCCAGTCGCCGGGCTCCTCCTGGATGCGGATCAACTCCTGCGCCAGGTCCGCGATCCACGCCACGTGCGCGAGCGGGTCGCACTTCGAGAGTGCCAGGATCATGCACCCAATGTCGTAGGTCTGGGTGAACGACTCGGTGCTGAGCCCCAACAACAGTCGCCTCGCCGACGGATCGTCCGGGTCCACGCCGGCGGCCATCATCGCGTACAGGGACAACGCTCGCTGGCCGGAGCGCTCGGTCTCACGCGGCCGTTCGCGCGGTCCTCGAGCGGCAGGTGCGTAGACCTGAACGAGATACGCGCCCCCCCGATCGATGGCCTCGTCGATCGCCTTCTGATCGACGGCTTGAACGGGTGAGGTCAGCGCGAACGAGAGCGCGGTCAGGGCTACGATCATGCCGCCAGGATGCCGCATCGGTTCCATTCGCGCCAAGGGTCCGGATCTCACACCCAAGGGAATGCAACACGCCGCCCAACTCTCGGGTGAGAGTTGGGCGGCGTGCGCTTTCGACCGATGCCGGATCAGGTGTTGAACTTCGACTCGAGGCGCGCGGTCGAGCCTCGCAGGTCGTACGTCCAGACGGCCTTGAACTGGCGGCCTTTCGGGAGCGGCTCGAGGGGGTAGAAGACGACCATTCCCGGTGCGGAGCTACGACGGTTCGTGCCTCCGTCCGCGAGGTGCAGGATGCCCTCGATCTCGATGTCCTGGTACGTCAGCTTGCAGTGATAGGAATCGCGCTCGCCGATCAATCCGTTCAAACCGAAGTTGTGCAGGCTGACCGGATAACCGAGTTCGGTTCTGGATCCTTCACCGTGCTTCTCGAGCAGCGCCTGGACCTCGGGTCCGAGGTCCGCGACCGAGACCTTGGTCGGAACGGAGGGCGTGTTGATCGCGGGATAGGCCTTGCGAGATTCCTGGCCGCCCTTGTCGACACCACGAATCACGTCCATCACGAGGATATCGTCCTCGACATAGATGCCGACGGCGCGCAAGCCGTTGTTCAGCACGGCGTCGCGATAGCCCGGCAGATCCATCCAACGCTTGAACACATCGCGGGGTTTCTTCGCTTCCGTGTCGACACAAGCCATGTTGGCGAAGAGGTCTCCGAGGTGGGTGCCACCTTCGATCTCGGGGTTCTCCATCTGCTCCGCGACCGGTCCACGCAGCTCCTCGTGCAGGACCAGGTACTGGGCGTGATCCTTGCAGCGTCCGGAGTAGTCGGCGCTGAACGTCACCGAGGTCACGGCGATGTCCTTGCGTGCCTTGTTGAACTCCTCGAGCCACTTCTTGGCGTCCTTGCTGATCGTCTCGAGCGGCGGCGTGTTGTTGCGGATGTCCTTGAGGACCGGCGTGGCCTCGGTCCAGAAGTCCTTCCACTCCTTCTCGAGCTCGGCGATCGACAGACCGTTGTGATCCGCGGTGAACTTCTTCTCGACCTCGATCGGGTGCTTCAGTCCACCCAGCTTGTCGAGATCGGACAGCAGCGTCGGGTCACGACGCACGACGTAGTCGCAGAAGGACCAGGCCTTGATCCGCGCGTCGTCGGGGAACTCCGCGGCACTGATCAACGGCAGTTTGGCCGCGGGTGTGCCCTCGGCGAGCTTCCAGGCAGCTTCGAGTGCCAGGTCGCCCCAAGTGTCCATGTTCGGCGAGAACGCATCGACGTCCTCTTCACCGGCGCTGGAGCGTTGCTGCTCCTCGCGGTCGACGATGAACTGGCGGTTGTTGTTGAACATCATGCCCGTGATGGCGTGGCCGATGCCTTCTCGCAGGCCGGCGGAGCGCAGGCCGGAGAACTCCTGGGCCACGCTGCGAACCATGCCGTCGTAGACGCCCTGCTCGTTCGCGGGAGCTTGAATGCCGAGAACGCGCCCGTTCTTGAAGATGTTCGTTCCGGCCGTGTTCTCCAGGACGAACTTGAGCTGGGCGGGGCTGCGCCCTTCCGGGTTCGCGCTGATGACCTGGCGATAGGTCGCGTTGCTCTTGAAGAACGCGTTGTCGGTGGTCCAGAAGCGCGGCTCGGTCGCGAAGCCCGCGAAGCCCTCGCACACGACCGCCATCACCTTGGCGGAGCGCTCGGCGTACTGCGCCGCGGTCATCAGCAACTTCTCATCGAAGTCGCCGCGAACGATGAAGTTCTCGGACTTGACCGAGATGTAGTCGACCTTGGCCGCGTCGAGGAAGGGGTGACGGTCCGTGTCGGGCAGGCGCTCGACGGGGTAGTCCTTGCGCGCCTCGACGGCGACGATGTCCTCGATCTTCTTCGAGCGGTCGTAGAGGATCTGCTCGAGCCCGGTGCCCGTCGTCCCGCCGACGGTCTTGTGGTTCAGCGCGGCCTGCGCATCCTCGTCGTCGGGGGCGTAGTAGATGACCTTCTTGTAGTGACGCACCGACAGGTCCGTGCGACCGGCCTTCTCGTACTTCTCGGCCATCGACTTGTGCGCCTTCGCGACGTTCTTGGCCACGCCTTCCCACTTCTTCTTGACCTTGGTGGCGGCCTTCGAATCCGGGTTGTCGTCCTTGGGGTAGACGAAGTTGGGCTTCATCCCCCAGGTGCCGTTGACGTCCTCGTACCCGAGGCCTTCGCGGGCCCCTTCGCAGTCCGTGTCGTACTCGGCCAGGATCATCAGCCAGATGCGTTTGGCGACCTTGGGGAAGCCCTCTTCCATCGCCGTCTCGGCGTAGTCGTTGAGGGCCTTGGCCTGCTTCTCGTTGAACTTGGTCTCTTCGTCGGACTGCGCCGAGGCGAAGGAGCTGACGAACAGAAGGAGGGTGATGGACAGGATCCAGCGGAACATGGGATTCACGGAAGGGGTTGGGGCGCGGTGGGCTCGAAGGCCCGACTCGTGGCCATTCTCCATACGACGGAGAAGATGGCCAGCAGTGGATGGAGAGTGACTTGGGAAGACGCGGGCAGCCCCCATTGGGGGCCGCGCAGGGCTAGGGGCGCTGGATGAACAGGTCGAACTGGAGGACCCGGTCGCCGCGCAGGACCCAGAAGGTGCGTGCGTTTCCGTCTCGGGTAGCCAGCGGGTTCAACGCGATGGACACGTCCGCGATGCGCTCGAAACGCTCCAGCTCGGTGCTGTCGCCGCCGAGCCGTCGCACGATGGTCGTCATGCCGAGGAACAGATCGCCGGGCTCGATCAGGATCTCGCGATCCTCGTCCAGCTGGGTGACTTGCGCGACACGCAACGCGCCGCCCATCAAGCTGGACGGCCTGGCGTTCGGGTTGCCCGTGTAGGCGCGATGCAACGCGAGGCCGGCGTCGCGCACGGCTTGCGACTCCGTCCGGAAATCGAGCGGCTCGAGCTGCACGCCGCACTGACGCTCGATCGTCCAGGCGGCGAAGCTGAGCGGGATGATCTCGGCGGAGACCTCGTCGCGGCCGCGCATGACCTGGATCGGGATCGGCGTGCCGGGCTTGGCCGACAGCTGGATCTGAGCGAACGCGATCTCGGTGGTGAGCTCCGCGCCGTTCATCGACACGATCACGTCGCGGCGTTCGAGGCCTGCCGCGGCGCCGGGACCGTTCGGGTCGACCTCGCGAATCCGCAGGCCGTCCCCGCGTTCCTCGACCGTCAGCCCCAGGTAGGTGCTGCGCAGCTTCTCGGCGGACAGCAGCTTGCCGCTGAACACGTCGCGCGCCTTGTTCACGGGGATCGCCATGCCGGCGCCCGTGCGACCGGCGCTGTTGATTCCGACCAGGCGGCCGGCCGAGTCGAGCAGCGCGCCGCCCGAGTTGCCGGGATTGATCGCAGCGTCGGTCATCAGCATGCCCTCGTAGGGATGCAAGCGACCTTGGATCTGGACCTCGAGGTTCTTGGCGCTGACGATGCCAGCGCTGGCGGAGTTCGCGAGACCGAGCGGGTTGCCGATCGCGATCACGATCTCACCCAGGTCCAGCGCGTCCGAGTCGCCGAGTTCGACGGGCGTGACCTCTTCGCCCTCGGGCAACAGGATCTTCAGGAGCGCCAGGTCGTCGTCGCGCGACGTGCTGAGCACCTGGACCTGGAATTCACGCCCATCGGGCAGCGTGACCTTGACCTCATGGTCGTCGGCCTGCCCGCCGCCCTTGCTCATCGCTGCATCGACGACGTGCCAGTTGCTGATGGCGAGGCCCGACTCGTGGATGATCACGCCGGAGCCCTGGCCGAGCAGCTGGTACTCGTCATCGCCCTCCTCGGCGAACGGATCGAATCCGCTGGCGGCCTTCTCGACGGCCTTGCTGACGAGGACGTTGACCAGCGAGCTCTGGGTCGCCTCGACGACCTTGGCGACCGCGTTGCGACGATCCCCGAAGTCGACGACCTGCTGGGCCTCGCCCACCGGCCAGTGTTCCTGGAACGCCTTACGGAGGCCGTCGATCGGTGCGGCGAAGCCGAGATAGCTCTCGCTGTCGGCGCGTTCGGCCACGGTCGGTTGATCGACCGCGATCCCCAGCAGGCGTCCGTGACGATCGACCAGGGCGCCGCCCCAATGACCCGCGTGGATCCAGGACGCGAGTTGCACGCGACCTTGACGCTCGACGGCCGACAACACACCGACGCTCAAGATCAGCGTCTGGTGCGGACGTGCGACGACGGAGACGTACTCGCCCGCGAGGATCGACTCGGCGAGCTGGGCCGCCGGAAGCGTCGTGCCCTCGGGCAGTTCGACCTGGAGCAACGCGACGTTCTTGAGCTTGTTGACGTCCAGGACCTTGGCGGTGTAACGCTCGCCGGAAGCCATTCGGATCGACGCGGACTCGGCGTCCTTCTCGAACAGGTCCGAGCTGGTCAGCACCAGGCCGGACGCGTCGACGACGACTCCGGAGCCGAGGGTCTCGGCGATGCGTTGACTGTGGGGATCGGCAGGGTCGGCGTGCTCGGGGGCGGCTTCGACGTCGCCGGTCCAGACGGACACGACGCTGGGCGCGATCGTGCGGATCGCCTCGATCGCCACGTCGACGATCGGCTCGTCGAGCGGGATGCGCGGGCTGACGAGGTCCTTCATCTGCTCGGGGAAACTCGCGCGAACCGCGTCCGCGGACACGATGACGGCGTAGTCGGTGCTGACCGGCGGAGGTTCGTCCGAGTCCGGGTCGTGGCCGAAGGCCGGCGACAGCGAGCTCAGGTGCGAGCTGTTGTGGATCCCCAGGATCTGGCCGCGCGTGTCGATCAACGGCGCACCGTTCAGCAGATCGTGGAAGCGCGCGTCGGTGTGTACGACCTCGCTCGGCTCGAGCAAAGCTTCGTTCAACTTCACCGGGCCGTCCGCGAAGGCCAGCGCACCCGCGAAGGCGTGCGTGATGATGCGATCGGCCTGACCGAGCGCGATGACGCGTTCGCCTTCGACACGCCCCTCGATGGAGCCGATCGGGAGCGCCGACACGGTGCGCCCTTCGGGCAGGTCCACCTGCAACAACGCAAGGTCCGTGCGCTCGTCGCGCGCGACGACGGTCGCGTCGTAGGACATGCCGTTCGGCTGCGTCACGACCAGCCAGAACTCGGGGTTCTCGGCGAGCGGTCCGTCCGGGATCTCGGCCACCAGGTGTGCGTTCGTCAGGACGAGCCCGTCATGACTGATGAACACGCCGGACGACGGACGCAGGACCGTGACGTACGGAGGTTGGCCTTCGGGAACACGGGCGCCCTTGGGCCGATCGAAGCGCACCGAAACGCGCACGACGGCGTCCTCGGCGG
>JAJDEX010000267.1 GCA_029259575.1 Planctomycetota bacterium
GAGCTTCTTGAGCTTGGGGATCGGCTCGTCGGCGGTGAGGGAGCGCTCGGACAGGTCGCTGCGCAACTGTTCGGCGAACCGCTCGGCGGCGCGACGACTGGCGCCCAGGGCCACGACCAGCCATTTGCCGAGTTCGTCGACGTACTCGACGAACTCGCGCCGCACCTCGGGATTGGTGTCGTCGGCGAGGATCCCCGAAACGATGTCTTTGACGCTGCCGTCCACGTCGGGGAGCATCGTGTGCTGCTCGAACAGCTGGATGAACTTGCCCGCCATGCGGGTGACGACCTTCTCCGAAACGCGCAGATAACGCAGCGATTCGACCATCAGGAACTCGTTGGCCGGTCCCTGGATGTCGCCGCGGCCCTCCATGCCCGATTGGATGAAGGCCTGGGCGCTGCGCAGCGCGCCGCCCAGGTTCGAACTGGCGGATGCGGTCGGCGCCGCGCCGGGAAGGCTCGCCGTTTGCAGCTTGTCGCGCAGCAGGCTGAGCTCGCCCACGAGGTCGACCTTGCTCATCTCGAGTTCGTGGTTGGCCTTCTTCAGGGCGGCCAGCTCACCGGAGACGTCGCCGCCTGCGCCCGATCCTGGTACCGCGGCGGGCGCGGATCCCGCGCCACTCACCAACGCATCGAGCTTGCGTTGCAGGTCGGCCTTCTCGGCTTGCAGCTTGAAGAACACCTCGGAAGAGCCCCCTTCCGGGGACTTGCTGGCCCCCTCGAGGTCCTTGCGCAGCTGGCTGTTCTCGGCCTGCAGCTTGAAGAAGAGGTCCGAGGCCGCGGGGGCCGGTTCGGATTCCTTGGCGGCCGCGTCCTCGAGGTCCTTGCGGAGTCGCCGGATGGTCTCCTCGAGCTCGGCGCGGTCGCCCTCGAGCTCGGCGACACGGCCGGAGAGAACCTGTTTGGCCGCTTCGAGCTCGGGCGTGCCCGCCTGGCCCTCCAGCTCGGCCACGCGCCGCTGCAGCTCATCATTGCGCTTCTGGACCTGGGACATCGCATCGCCGGCCAGCCGTGCCTGGAGGTCGGCCGAACCCTCGACGTCGCGGGACTCGACCTCCTGCTTGAGGCTGCGGATCCGCTTCTCCAGATCCGCGTTCGCCGTGCGCAGGCCGACGACGACGGGGAGCGTTTCGGGGTCACCGACGGCCCCTTCGGCCGCCGACTCCAACTCGCGCACGCGTGCGGACAGCGTGGTGCTGCGGAAGCGTTCCTGGTCGAGCTCCTTGCGCACCTCCTGGACCGCGGGCAGGTCGTCCGCGCCCTCCGCGACGTGCTCGACCTCGATGCAGGTGTCCCCGTCCTCGGAGCCGAGCTGGATGCGGGGGTTCTTGAGCAGGCTGGCCTCGCTCAGCTTCTTGCCACTGATGAAGGTGCCGTTGCTCGATCCCTGGTCGATCGCGACCAGTCCCGCGAGCACGCGCACGTGACGCTTGCTGACCTGCGGCTGCTTGACGACCACGTCGCAAGAGGCCGATCGACCGATGACGGCCTCGTCTTGGTCGACCTCGACGTACACGACGTCATGGTCCGGTTGGATGATTCGGATCTTGAGCACGGAGTCCTTTCGTCACCGACCAGGGCCATGTTCGGGCCCCCTAGAGCGCACCCCCCGAGGCAGGTCGGAAGGTCGGGAGTATGCTACCGTTCTTGCCCCTTGCGCGCTGGAACCAAGAGAAGGATAGAGAAGGTATGACCTCGTCGAACGATCCCGAAGACCCCACTCTCCCTCCGAAACCTCGTGGCCCCGTGGGCTCGAAATCTCCTGGGGATTCACCCAAGGTCGACGATCCGACGCTCGTGCCGCGCCAGGCCGGCGAGGACGCCACCTTCGTCACGCCCAAGGGTGCCGCGGACGAGTCGGACGAGGTCGAGTTCGATTCCCTGGAGGACCTGGATGCGACCGTGGTCGGCGGCGGCGGAAACGAGGCGACGATGATCTCCGGATCCGATGCCGACGAGGACGCGACCTTCGTGCAGGACACCGACGGGGACATGCCGACGAGTCCTCCGTTGAACGCTCCCAAACCAGCCGCTTCCAAGAAGGCTGCACGCGAAGCGGCCGCCAGGCGCGCCAAGGATGCTCGCGAGGAATCCGACAAGAAGTCGGCCCAGGTCTTCGCCGACCGCTTCGAGGTCATTCGCACGCTCGGCGAAGGCGGCATGGGCAAGGTCTACCAGGTCCACGATCGCCAGATCGAGGGTCGCGAGATCGCATTGAAGGTCCTGCGCGCACGCTATTCGCGAAACAAGCAGTTCCGCGACCTCTTCTTCCAGGAGATTCGCGCCGCCCAGAAGTTCGTGTCCGAGCACGTCTGCCAGGTTCGCGACACGGGCCAACTGGACAACGGGACGCTGTATCTGACGATGGATTTCGTCGCGGGCGAGGACCTCTCGGCGCTGATGAAGCGCGAGAAGGGCATCACGCCGCGGCATGCCCTCGAGATTGCTCGGCAGACGCTCATCGCGCTCAACAGTGGTCACGAACAGGGGTTCATCCACCGCGACGTGAAGCCCCCGAACATCATGCTGCGGGCGCGCATCCCGAAGTCCGAGGACAACCCGTTCGGTGTCGGCGTCAAGGTCCTCGACTTCGGCATCGCGAGCCTCGCGGCCGAAGCCGATGAGGGCGGCATCGCCGGAACGCCGACGTACATGGCTCCCGAACAGCTCGAGGGCGAGCGCCTCGATCCGCGCGCCGACCTCTTCGCCGTCGGAATCATTCTCTACGAGATGATCAGCGGGAAGCGTCCGTTCGAGGGCGACACGATCCAGGAGATTCAGACCTCGGTGCTGCATACGAACATTGCGCCGATGATTCGCGAGCTCGAGGACGTCCCCCCTCAAGTGCGCAAGCTGTTGACCAAAGCCCTGCAGGTCGACCGCGCCAAGCGCTTCCAGAGCGCGACCGAGTTCATCGAAGCGATCGAGGGTTCGAAGGCGTTCAAGGAGCCGAAGTCGACGCCCGGCTGGTTGATGGTCGCCTCCGTCCTGATGGCGTTCACGATCGCGGGCGAGACGTTCTTCCTGATGGAGAAACGTCAAGAGGTTCGCGAGTTGAAGAGCCAGGCCCTGTTGCCTGGCGACCGAACGGCGATCGAGTTCCGAGACACGCTCTCCGCGGAACACGGCACGTCCGCCGAGGACATCCTCGTCAAGCTCAGCGCTTACGACGTCTTGAACGACCGGCTGGCCAAGATCGACGAGAAGGACATCGTCCTGGTGACCCGCAACCTCCAGAACAACACCGACCTGGTCACCCGCCTGCAGGAGGACCGGCTCGCTCTGAAGTCCCTGATGGGCGAGGTTCGGGAGCATTCGGGCCTCGGCGACTCCGTCAGTTGGGACGCCGTCATGGACAAGGCGCGTCGGGGGATGTTCCTCGAGGGCCTCGTCGGAGCCTCCTACAGCGTGCCTCAACAAGTGGCCGACGCCCTGACCAGTGCGGCGGACGCGCGAGCCCTTCAGAAGGAGGTCCAGGACCTCGAGGCCGCGGTCGCGACGCTCGAGTCCTGGAAAGCCGGCGAGAGCGTGAACGCGAAGAAGCGCGATTACTTCATGCGTCTGCTGAGCGACCTGCACTCGGAGGGGAACTGGGCCGAGCGAGGCGTTCGCGCTGCCGTCGGCATGAAGCCCGGCAACTCGGACGTCTTCGGCGAGTTCCAAGGTCGCGGTGGAATTCTCGCGTTCAACATGATCGATGCAGCGGAGTCGCTCAAAGAGATCAAGAACGCTGGCTTCGAAAGTCCGGACGGAGTCAAGCGGTGCTCCGAAGCGCTCGAAGCCGCCTATGCGGACCTGGACTCCCTAAAGCGGGAGGAGTTCGGCAACGCTCTCTACGACGCTTCGAGCCCCAAGAACATCTGGCTCGACGACCTCAACGAACGGTATCGCGCAGCCGAAGGCGACTCGTTCGATCTCGCCACGGTGCGCGCGGAGGCCATCCTGGCCTCCATGAAGACCGAGCTGGATTCCGTCTCCACGAAGCACATGGAGTTCGTGGAGCTGCAAGCGGGTTCGATCGGCGAGGACTGGAACGAGTTGGTTCAGGGTTTCGACCCGAGCGATCCGAGTTCGCTGAAGGGCCTCCTCACCTTTGCCCGGACGCACAGCCTGGACGTGTCCCTGCCCTTGAAGGCGTTCGCCAGCACCCTGTCCGACCTCGGGACGGGCAGCCTCGACCGGGACGCACTCGAGGCGAAGCGCGATGCGATCCTGGCCTGGGTCAGCCACCTGGAGACGGGTACCGCCACCGAGGCCTCCGCCGAACTCGCCCTCGTGCACCGGCTGCATGCAGCGATCCAGTGGTACCTGGACACGCTGTCGACCGTGTCCCCGGAGCACCTCTCGACCAAGGTCACCGCGCCGATCACCACGCCGACCTACGACTGGCACATGCTGCTCGCCTTGCAAGCGCGCTTCGTTTCACCGGAGCTTCAGGGCCTCTTCCGCAAGGGGACGACCGTCATGAGTCGCGTCGACCGCGGCTCGGACAAGCTCCTCGGGTGGGAACAGTACGACTGCCGGGCGAACGGTGAGGTCGATGGTTCGGAGTCCTGGACGGTGACGTATCGACCCCTCGATACGGACGGTTCGCTCGGTCTCCCCCGCGAACCCACCACCGAGTTCCGCCTCAACGGCTGGATCCTCCAGCTCAAGAGACATAACTCGGGCGAGTTCCAGAGCATCCTCGATCTGCGCGACAACACCTTGATGACCTCGACGGTGGCGATCCCCGTGACGAATCAGCCTCCGCTCGCGGCAGGCCAGGAGGGCGCCTATGCAGACTTCCTCAAAGGCGTACAGAACATCCATATCCCCTGCATCTACATCGATGCGGACCCTTACGAGTACTGGATCTCACCGGACTACGGCATCGTGCGGGAAGCCACCAGCAACCGCGTCCGCTCCCTCGTGTTTCAGTACTAAGGCCCCGCCCCAACCATCAAAAGAATGCGCAACGCAAACCCCAAACTCGCGTGCCGGTGCCTCGGCGCTACCGTCTTGGCGCTCCTCGTCTCGTGCGGGAGTTCCGGCCCCGCCCCCGAAGCGATCCAGGGCCCCAACAGCCTCGGTTTCCCCAAAGCTGCCGTTCACCGCGATGTGAGCGTGGAGGCACGCTTCCTGTCCCACCATGCGTCGAACCCCAAACGATCCAACAAATGGGGTTTGGACATCGATCTCTTGAAGGAGGACCACCTCATCCCTATCCACTTCAAGATCACCCGGAAAGGAAATGACAGTATCGACGTCAGCCTGGACACCTTGGACGCCCGGCTCATTCTGCAGGACGGTCGCGTCCTCGAAGCCTTCTCCGTCCACATGGATGCTGCCATGGGTCGCGACGACGACTACGACAACGCGCGCGGCCGGGCCTATCGAGGCCGCGAGTTGATCGATGCGACGCCCGCCGAGGGCTACCTCTACTTCAAGCTCACCAACGAGAATTTCAAGCTCCACGGTGACGTGCAGATCGAGGACCGCTCCCAGTCGCAGCCGAAGACCATGAAGATCCAGAACTCCTTGCTCGCGTTCAACATCAAGAAAGAGGGTCGTGCCACCGAGACGATCTACGTCGGAGTCAATTGACCTTCCTCCAATCAGCAGCCATTCCCATGAGACCTCTCGCATCGCTTCTCGCACTCACCAGCCTCCTCGTCGGCTGCGGCAGCACGCCGGACTACGCCGGATACGGAACCACCCTCGACTCGGCCGTGGCCAGCATCGACTCGGGCCAGGACCAGGGCGCTTGCAACACGCTCGAGGCGCTGATCGCCAGCACCAACGCCGAAGCCAAGACCTACGCGCATCAACGCTCGGTCGGCGCGGTGCTGCTGGCTCAACTGCATGAGCGGCAGTCCCTCTCCGACGCTCACTTCATGAAGGACCGGGTCGGGCACCTCGCCGCGTCGGCCTTCTGGTTCGGCCTCGGACAGGAGTGGGCCGCAGCCGCCCAGTCCCGCTGGGCTCTGGGCCACGTCCCCGAGGGGTACGACGCCATCACGACGGAGAAGCGCCTGATGTTCGCGCTCCTGAGCGTCTACGGTCAACTCGGCCTCGACGCTCCGATCCCGTCCAAGGTGCCCGACTACATCGCCACCCAGCAGGCCTGCGACGCCGAGATGGACGCTCTCGGGATCCCGCTCGTCAGCCGCCCGTGGATCCACTACTCCCTGTTCCGCCACTTCAGCGTGCGTTCGGACAAGGAGCCCGAGGCGTACCGATTCGGCGTTCAAGCGCGTGAATTGACCCGCAAGGACCTGGGTCGATTCCCCAACGATCGCCGGCTCGAAGTCGCCGCGTGGATCCTGTCGGAGCACCGCCAGCACACCTGGAAGTGCGGCAGTGATGGATTCACCGAGTTCAACGACAGCATCGCCGAGAGCGACCCGGGCACGCACGTCATCGACTTCACGCCCAGTCGGAAGTAGTTCGCCCGGAGCGCCTCGAGGACGATTCGAGGCGCTCCACCCAACCCGCACCACCGAGGCCGATCATGAACCAAGTCAAGAAATGGGGCGCGATCCTCGCGGCGGTCCTGCTGGTGGTCGTGATCTTCCAGAATCGCGCTGAGGTGAAGACGGAGATCCTGTTCGTGGACATCACCATGCCGCGCGCCGTGCTGCTGTTCACGATGGCCGTTCTGGGATTCCTCGCCGGCGTGCTCTTCCAACGCAGTCGCGCCAAGAAGGCCGAATGACACGGAGCGCGGGGCCCCGCGTCCCGTGTCGGCTCGTCCTACTTAGCCGCTTTCTTCTTCTTCTTGGCTGCGGGCTTGGGCGCCCCATCCCCCTGGGCCTCGGACGTCTTGGCTCCGACCTTCTTGGTCCCCGCCTTCTTCTTGGTGATCGCCTTCGGGTCGAAGCCGCAGGGTTCCTCGGCGCCGTGGGCCACGTGTACGACGGCATCGCCCTGGTAGAGGACCGGGTTGCGCGCGGCCCCGATGATCAGGCCGGCCACGGTCGACTTGACGACGAATTCGTCGTCCCCGAGCGGATTCGCGATGCGCGCGACGACCTGGCCCTTGCGAACCTCGTCGCCCAGACGGACGGCCATCCGCAACAGCCCGCTGCGACCGGACCGCAGCCAAGTGCTCTTGCGCGCGTACCAACAACGCTTGGTGTCCGGAACCTTCAGCCGAATCATCTCGAGCTCGGCGAGGACACGCCGGACGCCCTTCACGCCCATCACGATCACGTCCTCTTCGAAGCGGCGCGCCTCACCGCCCTCGAAGAGAAGCGTCTTGATGCCCAAGCTGGTGGCCGCTTCCCGCAGCGAACCGTCCCGAACGCGCGAATGCAGGATCGCCGGCGCGCCGAACGCGATGGCCAAGCGCTGCACGTCGGGATCATCCATGTCGGCGCGCACCTGCGGCAGGTTCGTGCGATCGCCCGATCCGGTGTGCAGATCGATGCCGTACGAGCACTTCTCGACGATCTCGTCCATGAAGAGCTTCGCCAGGCGCGCCGCGAGGGAGCCCTTGGTCGAACCGGGGAACGAGCGGTTCAGGTCGCGGCCGTCCGGCAGGTACCGGGACTGCGTCAGGAATCCGTGCACGTTCACGATGGGCACGACCAGAAGCGTGCCTCGCAAACGCTTGGGATCCACGCTGTCGAGGACGCGCCGAACAATCTCGACACCGTTCAGTTCGTCGCCGTGAATCGCGGCGCTGATCCAGACCGTGGGCCCGGGTTTCGAGCCCCGAACGATCCGCACCGGCAGGTTGAGGCGGGTGTGGTTCGGCAAGCGCCCGACGTCCAGTTCGACGTCGACGATGGTGCCGAGCGGGACGGCGACGCCGCCGATGACGAGGTCAGGAGCCGACACGGTCCTTGGTCCTCCCCGGCCGCGCGTTGTTCTCGATGAACTCGATGATCTTGCCAGCGACATCGAGGCCGGTGGCCGTTTCGATGCCTTCGAGTCCGGGCGAGGAGTTGACCTCCATCACGACGGGACCGCTGTTGGAGCGCAACAGGTCGACACCGCAGACGTTCAGGCCCATGGCCTTGGCCGCGCCGACGGCGGTGGCGCGCTCCTCGGGCGTCAGCTTGACCTTCTCGGCCGTACCGCCCCGATGCAGGTTGCTGCGGAACTCGCCCGGTGCCGCGTTGCGCTGCATCGCAGCGACGACCTTGCCTCCGACGATGAAGGCGCGCACGTCCGAGCCGCCTGCTTCCTTGACGAATTGCTGGACGAGGAAGTTGGCGTCCAGGCCGCGGAAGGCCTCGATCACCGATTCGGCGGCCTTCTTCGTCTCACACAGCACGACGCCGATGCCCTGCGTCCCCTCGGTCAACTTGACGACCAGGGGAGCGCCGCCCACCATTTCGATGAGCCCGTCCGTGTCCTTCGTGGAGTTCGCGAAGCCCGTGATCGGCAACCCGATGCCGCGGCGCGACAGGATCTGCAGCGAACGCAACTTGTCCCGCGAACGGGTGATCGCTTGGGACTCGTTCAGCGAATAGACCTTCGCCATCTCGAACTGCCTCACGGCGGCCGTTCCGTAGAACGTCTGCGAAGCCCCGATGCGCGGAATGACCGCGTCGACCTCGGCCAGCGACTTGCCTTGATAGATCACGTCCGGCTTGCTGCTCGTGATGCTCATGTAGCAACGCAAGTAGTCGACAGCGCGCGCCTCGTGGCCACGCTCCTTCGCCGCTTCGAGGAGGCGGCGCGAGGAGTACAGCTTCGGGTTGCGGGAGAGGAGGAGGATCTGCATGTCGAGGTCTTGGGTTTCGAGTCGATTTCGAAGCTGTGCCTTACCTCGCATGCGCCGAATTGCGGGGTGGAATCAGTCACATATTTTGGAACGTGGCGACGCTCCTCGAGAGCCAGCGGAGCACGTTGCCGTTCGAGGGGTCGGTCGAGATGCGTGCGAACCGGCGGGAACGCCTGCGCGACTGCGCTCCCGAGGACGCCTCGAGGCGCTCCTGAAGGTCGCGCGTCGCCGAAGCCCCGGCGTCGAACTCGGGTGACTCCTCGAAGGCGCTCCGCAACGCGGACGACCGCGCTCCGGGCGGCCGGCAACGTCCTTGGGATCGAAGCAGGATCGTGGCTCGCCTCGAGCCCCTGGACCCGACCCCCGGCCTCATCGGTGTCGATGGCCCCGGTTCCCCATGGGCCCAGAACGTCCTCGATGTGCGGATTCCTGCCCGCCTGGAGGGGTTCACCGCACTTCCCGGTACATCCCACCCGTCGCTTGGGTGAGTTGTTCGAGCAACCGTCCTGGGGCGTTGAAGCTGACGGCGTGGACGACGACCTCGGACAGTTCGGTCGCGTCGCGCACGTGCTCGATGATCTCGAGCGGATCGTCCGTGGTACCGCCGGAGGGCAGGCCGTCGGACAGGACCACGATCGTGTCGACGTCCGGGTCCCGGAGCGCCAGCATGATCGCGTTGTAGATCGCCGTCCCGCCGCCGGCGTCCTTGCGCGCCACCCAGCGCTTGGCGTCCCTGCGCACGCGGGCGTCCATCTCGACCAGGTCCTTCTTGAACGAGTCCTGGTCGCTCGCGAAGAAGATCATGTTGAAGCGCGCGCCGTCCGGGATGTAGTCCAGGCTGCGCGTCAACTCCGCCTTCACGGCATCCAGTCGCGTGGTGATCGACGTCTCCCCGGTCAACGCCGTCATCGAACCGGACGTGTCCAGCACGAAGCACACGCGGTCCGAGATGAGCGGGATGCCATAGAACGCGCCCTGGGTCTCCGAGGCCTGGCGGCGGGCCAGGCGGTCCTCGCGAGCGGCCTCGGCCTCCGCCAGCGAGGGCAGCGGGTTGGCGTGCCCCTCGGCGTCCCACCACTGCCTCCAGCGGGCCGGGTTCTTGCCCAGATCGAGGCCCGTCAACAACTGCAACGCATCCGCGGCGTGGAGGGTGAGGCGCTGGCTGTCGCGCTCGAGCAGGTTGATCAGCGCGGGGATCGAGTCGCGCCGGCGCCAGGCCAGATTGGCTTCGATGGCGGCCCTGCGCACGCCGGGATGAGGGTCCACGAGACTGGCCGCCACGATGTCGAACGCGACCGATCCGGGCAGGCTCGTCATGACCTCGAGAGCCGCCAGCCGTACGGCCCAGTCCTTGTCATCGATGCCTTTGTGGAGCATCTCCAGCCGTTCCCGCGGTTCGGCCGTCAGTCGCAGGTTCTCCTGGAACACCGCATGTCGGACGCGCGGATCGTCGTCCTTCTCGAGCCGACGGAGCGCGCGCCGATGCTTCGTGGCCCCCAACCGACCGAGCGCCACGACGCAGGCCCGCCGAACGCTGCCGACGCGTGCCTTCAGGCCATCGATGAGGTACGGCTCCACTTCGGGCGACCGCGAGCCCCCCAAGGCCTCGGCCACCATCACGCGCAACACGCGCGGACGGTTCTGCTGCAGGAGGGCCTTGCCCATCTCCTTGCGCTCCTCGTCGCCGCGGAAGGACGACAACGTGCGGACCCCCAACTCGTGGGGCCCGGACAGCGGCGGGCGGTAGTGCGTCAACAAGAGGCGCAAGGCCTCCATGTCGCCCTGGATCCGCAACGCGGGGACCAGTCCGCCGATGGCGATCGACTGCGTGTGCGTGTCCCGGGCTTCGGCCAACAACTGGCGCAGTGCCGGACTCGCGGCGGCACCCATCGCGACCAAGGCGGTGGCGCGGAATCGTGCCAGGTCCGGCATCGTCTCCGGACGGACGCTCGCCCGCAGGACCTCGATCGCGTCCGCTTCGAGAGGACCCCCTTTGAAGTGCCGGAAAGCCTGCGCGCAGGACTCCTGCAGCTCGGGCGCCAGGACCCGGCCCAGCTGGCTCGTCAGGAGCTTGAGGGCTTGCTCGTTCTGGCGCTGCCCCAGAACCTCGTACCACACGGGTTCGGCGTCCTCACCCTTGGTCAGGATGCGGTTGGCCAGCTGATCGGTGGTCCACGTGGCCGGGTCGTCGCTCGCTTGGAACGTGGAGGCTTCGATGGGAAGCGCGTTCGCCAGCGTCGTACCCGATCCGATCCAACCCACCAGCATCAGCAGGCAAAGGCCCGTTCGGGGACCCCGCAAGGGTCTCCGCAGGGCCGAGGTCGATGTCGGACGGAACGAACGCACGCAGGAAGTACCCGTCGGAGCGGGGCGGTTTCGGGGGAGGCGCGTGGCTACAGGAGGTTGTCGGCCAGATGCTCGAGCGTTCGCGACAGGACGCGCGCCAGAGCGGGATTCATGCCCTCGAGCGGATGCTGAGCGCCGAACGTGTGGTCCGCGTCCTCCATCGCGAGCAGGTGGGAATCGGGCAGCGCCGCATGGATGCGCTCCGCCGAGGCGAACGGGACCGACTCGTCGGCGGTGCCGTGGACGACCAGGCTGGGGCAACCGACCCGGGCTGCGGCCTCCACGATGTCGAAACGCGCGGCGTTCTGGTCGATCTCGGCCAGCGCCGCGCCACCCAAACGCATGGTCTGACCGGTGCGCGCGTTCTCGATGTCGAGGTACCCGTCCTGGCGCCACTGCTCGACGACCGACTCGGGGATCTGAATGCAGCGATCGATCGCGGCCCACAGGACCAACGCCTGACACGGGTGATCGGCGGCGTGCAGGATGCTCACGCCGCCTCCCCGACTGTGACCGAGCAACCCACAGCGCCCG
>JAJDEX010000268.1 GCA_029259575.1 Planctomycetota bacterium
GGGAGCAGGCGCTGATCCGCGCCGGCGTGCGTGGCGCGATCGCCGGCGACGTGGCGGCGCCCCATCGCGTGCCGCGCGCGCACGGCGAGGTCCTGCGCATGGACCATGACGTCGCGCAGCTCGGCCCGGGTCGCCTGAGCGCACCGGCCAACGAGACGCACCTGGTCGTGCAACCCGTGCCGCGCGCGCTCGCCGGCACGCGGACTTTCAAGATCACCTCCGACGTGGCGCGGCTGCTCGGAACTTTGGATGGTGCGACGCCGATGCAGGACCTCGAGTCCGCACGCCCAGGCATCGGTCGCGCTTTGGAACAGCTCGCCACGGCGGGCCTCGTCACGTACCTCGAACCATGATTCAGCGCGAAGCTTTCCCGGTCGTCCTCGCCTTCCCCCCGCAAGGTCACTTCACGCAGCCGTACCTCGCGCTGCCGTGTTTGAAGTCCTGGCTCGAGTCCAAGGGCTTCGACGATGTCACCTTGCGTGACTTGTCGATCGAGGCGTACGACCACTTCCTGTCGCCCGACTACCTGACGTGGGCCAAGTCTCGCGTCGAGGAACGCCTGCCGCTGGCGGACTTGGAATCCAAGTCCGAGCTGCCCTTCGAGGACATGCGCGCCTGGCGTTCCGCCGTCGAAGTCGCGGTCAGCGCCGACGCGTTGATCGAAGAGGTCGATGGCGCCAAGGCCGTCCTGCGCGGCGAAGGCTGCTACGACACGGACCAGTACATCCCGGCGGTGCGCGCGCTGTACCACGGCCTGCGTCTCGTATCGGCCGCGCACTTCCCGTCCGAGCTGACGCCGCACAACTTCACGATGCGGTACGCGAACGACCGCAGTCATGAGATCCTGGCGGCGACGCAGGACGAGGACGAGAACCCGTTCGTGCGCTACTTCCGGGACGAGATCCTGCCGGGCCTGGTCGAGAAGCAGCCGCGCGTGCTCGGTCTGTCGGTGATCTATGGCAGCCAGCTGGTGCCGGCGCTGACCTTGGGTCGCATGGTCAAGGCGGCCTTGCCGAACTGCCACATCACGGCGGGTGGCGGGTTCCTGGCCTACATCGGCAAGAAGCTGATGCACGCGAAGGGCATCGAGGACTGCATGGATTCGATGATCTTCCACGAGGGCGAGATCCCGCTCGAGCAGTTGTGCACGACGCTGCGCGACGGCAGCGACGACCTGAGCGAGGTCGGTTCGCTGACATGGTTCGACCGTCGCGGCGAGTCGGTGGTGACGGTCGAGAACACGCCGGCGCACCCGGTCAAGTTGGACGACGCGCCGATCCCGAACTTCGATGGGCTGCCGCTCGAACGCTACATGTCGCCCGAAGTGGTGATCCCGTACGACATCAACCGCGGCTGCTACTACGGTGAGTGCACGTTCTGCACGCTACCGACGGTGATCGGTCCGGGCTTCCGCGAGCGCTCCGCGGAGACCATCGCCAAGCACGTCGTGCAGTTGCGCGATCGCCACAAGACGGCGCGCTTCAACTTCATCACGGACTGCATGCCGCCCGGCATGATCCGCGACCTGCCCGAGGCGCTGATCGAGGCCGAGGCGAACATCACGTGGTGGAGCGACGCGCGCGTCGAGCCGAAGGCCTATGGCGTCGATGGCGCACAGAAGCTGTACGAGGCCGGCTGCCGCAAGCTGCTCTTCGGCTTCGAGACCGCCACGCCGCGGCTCTTGAAGATGATGAAGAAGGGCCAGTCGTTGCGCGGCGTCGTCGAGGTGTCGGACAACTGTGCCAAGGCCGGAATCTCAGTCACCTGGTACGCGATGGTCGGCTTCCCCAGCGAGACGACCGAGGAAGCGCGCAGCACGTTGCAGTTCATCCAGGAGCATTCGGACTCGGTGCGCGAAGTGTCGCTGCAGACGTTCCACATCGACGAGGTCAGCCAGGTCTATCGCGAGCCGGACAAGTTCGGACTGGTGATGCACGACGACCCCGAGGCGGATCTGCAGCTGTATCACGACTACGAGCTGGCCGAAGGCGTCAGCGAGGGCGGCATGACGCAAGAGGAGGCCGCCGAGATGTTCGAGGAGATGATGGGCGGGTTGCGCGCGTCGCTGCCGCTGTTCTCGGGCGACAACATCTTCTACTTCAGGCAGAAGAGTCATTACTTCCTGAACCTGTCGCGGGGTGTGACGCCGGATGATTTCATCGCCAATGCGGCTCTGCGCACGGCCGCCCGGTCCGAACGCGACGCGCACCCGGACCTCGCGCCGGTCGAGGGTTTGGTCATGCGTGATTTGGCTTTCGGCTACACCGGTGTGCTCGAAACGCTCGCCCATCCGCTGGCGCGCGCCGCACGCCCCGATTTCCTGACGGGTCGATTCGTGGCGGACGCCGAGGCCGAGGCCCGCAAGCGTCTGGGCTCTGCTGCTCGGGAACCGCGCGTGTTGGCCTACGACCGCACGAACCACGACTTCGTCGAGTTGCGCCCCGATGGCCGTCGCGCCTTGTCGGCGCTGCAGAAGGCTGGCACTCTGAACGCGTTGATGGAGCGCCTCGACCCCGATGCACCGAACGCGGCCCGTGCGTTCGAGAACCTGACCGCCTTTGCGCGGAACCTGTACAAGTTGGGGCTGCTCGCCCCGGAGGGTCAGCACCAGTTGACCCCGATGTCCTCCACCCCCACTCCTGTTTCCACCCCGGAGATCGAACATGCCCGCTGAAGAGAAGAAAGACGAAGTCGAGAAAGCCGAGACCGTCGAGACCAAGAACGAGACCAACGAAGAGCTGGACTTCGCCGAGATGGACCTGACCGTCGAAGCGGTCGAGGAACGCATCAGCCCGTCCGAGACGAACGTCTTCGACAAGTGATCGGGTGGATGGCACGCCGGTGATCCTCGACGGCCCGCTCGGGACCGAGCTCGAGGCGCGTGGCGTGCCGACGCCGTTGCCGGGTTGGAGCGCGCACGCGCTCGAGACGCATCCAGAGGTCGTTGCCGAGATCCATCGCGATTACGCGGCGGCTGGCGCGACGGTGCATACGACGAATACGTTCCGGACGCGGCCGTCGGTGTTCGGGGATCGGTGGAGCGACCTCGCGCGGCAGGCGGTGCGCATCACGCGAGATGCGGTGCCTGCGTCGCATCGTGTTGCAGGGTCGATCGCGCCGCTCGAGGACTGTTACCGGCCCGACTTGAGTCCTGCGGACTCGGATCCCGATGGCGTGCGCGAACAACACCGTGCGTTGGCGCAGGTGTTGGCCGATGAGGGTTGCGATGTCCTCTTGTGCGAGACGTTCCCGCATTTGATGGAGGCACGCATCGCGCTGGAGGAGGCGGTCGCCACCGGGACCGAGACGTGGATCTCGTGGACGCCAGGCCCGAATGGCGATCTGCTGACTGTCGAGCAAGTTGAAGCGGCAGCTGCGCAAGCTATCGACCTAGGTGCACGTGGCGTGCTGGTGAACTGCCTGCCGGTGCAGAGCGCGTTACCTTTCGTCGAAGCCCTGTTACGTTCACGCGGCGATCACGACGTCGCGGTGGGCGCGTACGCGAACACAGGCTGCGTCGACGACACGACGGGCTGGACGACGAAACCGATCGACCCGAGGCGCTATGCGGAATTCGCCCGAAAATGGCAGCGATCCGGCGCCACCCTGATGGGTGGCTGTTGCGGGACGGGACCAGGCGTCGTTTCCGCCCTAAGCCAGACCTAACCACGCCTCCCA
>JAJDEX010000269.1 GCA_029259575.1 Planctomycetota bacterium
GGGGTGGTGGGAGGCTCACGAACGTGGGCTCGAGCTCGAACTCGCCCTCGATGACAAATCGGAAGCACTGGCAGCGAAGTCCGTTGCCCTTACCGAGAAGTCCGAGGCCCTTGTCGCCGAACGGAATGCGCTCGTCGCAGAATCCGAAGCCCGAGCGCATGCGGAATCCCAGCAGGCCATTGCGAAAGAGGAAAGGGACCGCGCCAAGCGGGCTGAGGAACAGGCGGTCCGGCGCACCCAGGAGCTCGAACGGGTCACCGACTTCCAACGCAGACGGCTCGATCATGTGGACGTGCCTGGTATGGCTGCCGTGATCCGAGAGTCCTTCGTGCAGCAAGCACCCGAGGAGCGACGCTCCGAGGTCGAGTCGATGCTCGAAGGCGTCAACATGATCACGGTCGCATTCAACGTCATGCGTGACTCGATCCTGGGGCCGACGCAGCTGGCGATCGAGACGGAGTTCAAGGACGACACGGTCACACAAGCCCTCCTCCTGCAGCACCTGGCCCGATCGATGCAGCAACTTGGAATCACCCGGGATGCTGCGGATGCCCAGGAACGGGCGCTCGCCCTCATGAAGTCGGAGAAGACCCTGGGGGGTGACCACGCGATGAACTCGCTCTTGCTCGCCAGCAATCAGGCCGTGGCCGTGGGTGATATGGCTCTGGCCGAGGAGCAGGCGCGCGAAGCGCTCGACATGGTCTACGCGGACAACGCGAACCGCCCAGCGCAACGGTTCTCTGCGGAGTCGGCTCTGGGCGGAGTGCTCATGAGTCGAGGCAATCACACGGAAGCCCTCGAGCATCTGCAGATCGCAGATGGGCTCGCCGAGCTCCACCTGGAAGAGAACGCTCACGAAGTTCTAGTCATGCGCAACACGTTGGCGCTCACCCTCATGCACTTGGGTTCCTATGAAGAGGCCGAGTCCATCAGCCTGAAGGTTCTCGACATCCTGGAAGCCTGCGGAGAGCCGTGCACCCTCGACTGGAACATCGCCCGCGCTCGCCTGGGCACCATCTACGCCACGCGCGGGGACCACGAGCGGGCCATTCCGATCCTCGAATCGAGCCTCGAGTTCGTTCGCGCCGCTATCGGCGACACGCACCATCAGACCCTGGTCCTGATGCGCGACCTGGGCTCGTCCTACATCCGACGCGGACGCTGGATGGACGCGAAGCCGATGCTCGAGTCGGCCTTGGTGGGTTTTACGGACCTCAACGGTGAGGACCACCTGGACGTATGGGTAACGCGCGAACGGATCGGCCGCGTCCTTGCTGGAATGGGTCAGCGGAGCAAGGCGAGCCGGGAGCTGAAGGCGGTCTACGCCGCGCTCTCCGAGAAGTTGGGAATGAACCACCAGGTGACCAGCGATACCCGCTCCGCCCTGGTCAAGGTCTTGCTGGATCGTGGTCGGTACAGCGAGGCGGAACCCTTGTTGCAGTTGAGCCTCCAATCCCAGATCCAGCGATTCGGTGAAGACGACCCGGCTGTCTTCGTGATTCGCAACAACATCGGCCACTCCCTCGAGAAGCAGGAGAAGTTCTCGGAGGCCGAAGCCGCCTATCGCACGGCGCATGAAGCCCTGGCCCGCACCCTGGGGCCCAAGCACCGGAACACGCTCACGTCGCAGGGCAACGTCGGGATCATGCTCTTCTCGCAGAAGAAGTACGAGGAGGCCATACCGATCCTCGAGGAGTCCCTCGTCGGCAAGCAAGAAGTGATGGGTGCGTCGAACACCGAGACGCTGGCGGTCCATTGGCCTCTCGCGCAGTGTCTCCAAGCAACCGGCGAGCTCGAACGTGCCTGCGACGCTTGGGCGGACCTCAAGGAAGAGGCTGAACGCAGCGATGGGGTCGATTCACCGCGCAAGGTCACTGCGACTTTCTCGCTCGCCACCTGTCTGAAAGGACTGGGTCGCCTGAAAGAGAGCGAGGTCGAGATCCTGGACTGCTGGAAGAGTGTTCAACAGCACCTCGGTGAGAAGCACGAATACTCGATGCTGATCCTGAACCAGGTCGCCACCGTGTATGAGCTTCAGCACGATTACGAAGCCGCTCTTCCGTGGCTCGAGAAGCAACTCGAGGTCCGCGAGACCATGTCCACGAACGCCCACCCCTACACGGTCGGGTGCCGTGCCAATCTGGCCATCGGACTCCAGAACGTCGGTCGCCAGGCAGATGCCCTGCCTCTGATCCAAGAGGCCAAGGACCAGGTCCTCGCTGCGTTCGGGCCCACCGAGGAAGCGACGATTCAGGTCCACCTCCACTACGCGGAAGCTGCACGCGCCAACGACCAGACCGAGGCTGGAACCAAAGCGATGCAGGATCTGGTGACCGCGCTGCGCGCGAACGACAAGGTCGAGGATGCCTGGATAGCCTGGGCGATCGTCAACCTGGGCTCCCACCTCATCTCCGCTGGCCTGTTGGACGAGGCCGAGGAGGCTCTCCAGGAAGCCCGCACGATGGCCGGTGAGAGTTGGGGAGACGACTCGTGGCACGCGCGCGAGCTGCAGAGCTTGACGGGTGTGCTCCACATGAATCGCGGGCGCCATGCGGATGCGGAGCGCGAACTGCTTGCAGCCGCCGAATGGATGTTCACCAGCGAATCGATGCCAACCCTGGCGGAGACCACGAGCCGAGGCCATCCGCGGATGGCGATCGAACGACTGCTGCAGCTGTACGCAACATGGAGCGAAGCTGATCCGACCCAGGACCACACCGAGGCCATCGCCACCTGGACCGCGAACCTCGAGACGTGGATGACCGATCCCAACCGCTGAGAGGTCGAGACCCGCGAGATCTGACCTCGGCGCTGCGGACTCTCGTTGCTGGGGAACTCCCTGGGCCGGGTCTGGTTCAGCGGCAGCACGCTTCTTGGCGAGGATTCGA
>JAJDEX010000270.1 GCA_029259575.1 Planctomycetota bacterium
ATGCGAACGACACGGGGGCGTAGACCCGGAATGGAGTAAGCCTCACGTGGAGTCTGGCCATCCAGCATCGGTATCGATTCGTCGAGCCAGGCGAACGTCTGACTGCGGATCGCTCGGGTCAGGATCTCGAGAGCCTCCGGATCAGCCAGAACCCCAGGCGGAGATGGTTCGAACTGGGATCGAACCTCCTCACGGCAGCCGACGTAGGCCAGCCCCTGAATCGGTCGTAGCTTCTTGGTCACGCGCTCGGCCCGCCGCTTCGAGTTGACGTGGACCAGCACTTCGTCGCTGATCCGTTCGATCTTGGCGAGGACGGTATTGGCGAACCCCTGTGATCCAGGACTGCGCGGTTCGACCCATTTCCAGCGCTGGGATCCTGCGGGGGTGAGGCCCTCGATTCGGGTCAGTTCCGCGTCAAGGTCCACACCTTCAGCAACTCGGAACGTGAGGACCTGGGAGTCTACGAGGTCCCCGTCCGTGTTCTTGATCGAAGGTGGTGGAACGCTTTTATCCTTGAACCACAGGTCTCCCAGATGGTGGAGCCCCGCCTCGATGTGTGCTTCGCCGAACTCCAGGCCCAGTGCCTCGAGACGCTCGAACGTTCCGTGCAAGCCAAGGGATGGAAGCACCGTGCTGAAGGGTCGGATGAAGGCCCATTCCCCCACTGTGTGAATCTGAGCGAAGACGCACTCTCCCTCGGTTGCGACTCGTGAGATGTTCGGATCGTGGACTGTCGTGCATTCGCCGTTCAAGATGTTCTCGACCTCGAGGCTCGCGCCTGGGTCCACGGCTACGACGCGATAGGGAGCGACCTTGGCGACTGCACGCGACTCGAGCACGGCGCGTTCCAGAGGTATCAGTCGCTTGCTCTCGAGCACCCGCTCGATGGCCGTCTTTGAACGAACGGTCGCGCGATATGTGTGAACGAACCACTCGGCGTACGCTCCCATCGGCTCGGAATCCGGCCCCTCCTCGGCCACGCCGCGGCCATCCTCGACCGACCCGAAGTACTGCTTCAGGGGACGCCTTCGGAAACGCTCTGCATTCCGGCCATCGACCTCCATCAACTGATGATCCACCATCGCGCACGCGTCGACCCAATCCTCCCAGGATGCCGCTTCGGGCTGGACCCTCTGGAGGCGCTCTCGTTCGAGTTCGACCATCCGATGGTCCATGAACTCGTAGCACCCCCCCAAGTGCGCATCCGCCTCTGCATCGACATGGACCCGCACACCGGATTCCTCGAGCACAGCCCCGACCAGTTCCGCGTGAATGGGGTTGGCAAATCGAATCGTGCCTGGAAGCTCTGGTGAGAGCCCCTCGTCCGGGCGTCTCATCTGGAACATCTCCAGCAACCCGGCTGCCAGTTCATCTGCATCTCCGACGGCCACGAAGACGGGTCCACGCAACCTGTCGGCATCCAAGTCGTGGGCGATCAGGGACTCCGTGGGTCGCGCCTCATCGGACGATCGAACCTCGGGGATTGCAGCCACGTCCCAAGTGGACTTGCTGCGAGGCAGATCGGGGATCACCTGGTACCAGTTCGAATCGACGCGAGCCCCGCGCACGGGTTCCGTGACCGCTTCACCCGACGGGGCATCAGGTAGGACCACGAATCGGCTCTCGACCTTGGAACGCTTGCCTTTCCCGGTCAATTCGAGCTCCAGGAGCCTCTGCGAGTTCCTTCCGTTCGGAGGCCGGAGATCTCCCTGTTGGATGGCGAGGTGGATCGTGCGAAGGATCGGTATGAACTCACGCAGCTCGGGGCGCGTCATCGCGCGTGCGGGCTCGTCCGTTGCTGCTCTCACGAACACAGGTACCGCAGCGTGCTTGCCGAAGTTCCGCCCGGAACTGCGCGCGAAACGAAGCATGGACGGGTCTATCTGGCTCATCGGTTCGAAGGTGAGCTGCGCAACCTTGCAGTCCACGTCGATCCCCCCCAGCCACTTGCGTGCATTCACCTGCCGCATCGACCGAAACGCAACCGCTGCGGGAAGAACGATCAACCCAATGATGGACTCCCGCAGGCCGAGAATCGTGCACAGGTACGCATCCTGAACTCCGGAAATGCGCACCAAGAACGGAAGACTCGTCTCGTCCCGCAACCATGGGCGAGCCTTGTGAAATGCAAACGCAAGGTCCACGGCTTCGCGAGCAAGTTTGTCAGCGGTACTGCATTTGGACATGGGACGTCGGGGTACGTAGGGAGGCAGACCTGGGTCTTGGCACCCGACGCTCCAGGTCGCATGGTGCCGCTTCCTGGTGAGGACCGACCGAACCCGGTATGAGGGTCGCGAATTCCGGAGGAATCTGCCGATGAGCCTCCAGAGCTAGCAAGCGGTCCTGAATCCGAGCATCCTGCGGGTCCATACCCACGGGCTCGGCTTGGTCCACCGCGTCGATGACGACCCGGGAATCTTGATTCCTCAAGGCTCGAGGCACAGATCACCCGTACGACCGTTGAAGAATCGGATCTTGGTGAGGGTGCAGTCCAGCGCCCGACCTATGGACACGAGGCCAGCGAGAAGCCCGCTGCGATCACCCCAGCGCGTCCAGCACCCAGGCGTAGAACTTCGTCCGTAGGATCGGTTTCGTCATCCAAGACTGATCGGGATCCGGATCCTCGATGACACGACTTACAGGTCGCAACTTCGGGATCGGCTTGGAGCTGATCGTCCCCTTGGACGTGACCCAGGCGATGCGCTGTTTGTTCTGAATCTCGCGCACTACCAAGTTCGTCATGCGGCAATCCCCCATGCAGTAGTCCATGACCTCTTGATGGCGGCCGTCGCGCCAAGCTTGCGGAGCATCGGCGCCGTCCATGGACTTGGCGATCGGAACCTTCATCGCCTCGGCGACCTTGGCGAGGCCGACGGGGAAGCCTGCCGTCATGAAGAACTGAAACATGGGATCGAAGCTGCGCATGGCGACGCGGGCCGCGAGCTGCATGTCATCCGCGTTGTGGCCGATCCATTTGAGGTCGAACCCGAGGCCGTTCCAGGCAAAGACGTCGACTCCGCGGTCCTGTTGTTCCTCGAGGTACTCGAGCAACTCGTGCGCGCGGTCTCGCGTGAGATTGGTGCTGGGCGCGCCATCGAGATCGTTCGACACCCAGTTCCTTTCGTCACCGCCGTGCACCGCGGTTGCGGCTGTGGAGATGTGAAAGGGTGCGTGGACTTCGATGTCCTCGTTGGGTGCGAGGTCGAAGACGTCGGAGAGTTCGATGTCGAAGCTCAGGATCATGGGGCGATCGGGTTCTGTGCGGTACGCGGTCGGCTTGAAGCGAGGGTCTGGGCATCATGCCACACGCCATCGGGAACCGTGGTTTCTGGTTCTTCACGCCGATGCAGGGCGTGTCCTCAATCCGTCGGCGGCGAGACCTCGACCCGCGTGACCTCGCCCGGAACGAATTCGACGACCTGGTCCCAAGACCGCACTTCGCAACGGAATTGCACCGAGGACACGCCGGGGTCGAGACCCGCAAGGACCAACGTTTCGCCGCCCGGCCATGGCGCCCAAGTCTCGTCCCAGTACGCCATCACGACATCGCGCGCGGCGCTGGACAGGCGCTCGCGAGGCTGAACGAACTGGATCACGGCGCCGTCCTCGGGTGGGCCTCCATCCCAGACGAACTCGACCGAGGAAAAGGGCAGCCTCTCGCGTGCACCGGGCAAGGTCGAACCGTGGATCCGAATCGCATGGCCGTCGTAAGCACCGCCATCGCCCGCAGGATTGCGC
>JAJDEX010000028.1 GCA_029259575.1 Planctomycetota bacterium
ACGGAACTCGAAGGACTGCGCACCTTCGATTCGATGAATCGAGGTCATCGCGCCGGCCCGACCTTGCGCGGGGTCGACAAAGCCCCAGCTCATGGACTCGATATCCGCGACCTCACCCGTCTCGGCATCGAGCAAGGTCAGGAAAACCGTGCAGGGCGGAGGAATGGAGATGTCGATGTCCAGTCCTTCTGGGGGTAACTCCACTTGGCGGACCAATCGAAACTCATTCGACCTCCTTCCCATCCAGAACGAAACGCTATGCGTACCGATAGGCATGGCCGGGAACTCGAATTGCCACGTTGCAGGCGCATCGGTCGAAGCGGTCATCGATCCACGGGAAATGATCGAAAGTTGGCCAGTTGGTAGCTCCTCGTTTCCATTGAGACTGGCCGTGAGCATGAAGTCATCACACTTCCAGTCAGCGGGTACGCTCAGTGTTCCGCGCAACACGCCGTTGGTGAGATGGGGCATGGGCTCGAGCACGAGTTCGGCTTGGGTCGTGATTCCGGCCTCGACCAAGAACGTGCATGTACCGATCACGGGTGGACTCGAGAACCACTGTCCGATCTCCGCGGTGGCGACGTACTCACCTGGGAGCAAGCCGTCGATGGTCTGAGATGTCCCGCTTGAGATGCCGTGTTCCGAGTACGGCGCGCCCGTAGAGCTATCGGATCGACGCAGTCGAATCTGAGTCTTGGGATGAACGTCGCCACTCATGTGCAGGGTCACGCTGCCTCCCCGGTCGAGACGCACCTCCCGCTCTCCACCATGTTGAAATGCGACCTGGACCGACTTCCAGGCATACCCGGGACTGTGAACCATGAGGGTCGAGTTGCTCAGGGCGTGCATCCGGGTATTGGGTTGCATCCACAGCGGAGACTGTCCGGAATCGACCACAATCATGTTCGCAGTGGAACCCTCGTCACCCGGGTGTTCCATGGGGGAACCGGACCAGTTGCGATAATCGAGGACTTGGACCTGACCCAGATCCAACCCGGTCTCCGCACTCAAGACGCTCAGTTTGAACGATGGAATCCAGGTCACCATGAGGATCACGTCCTCTTCCCCGAGGGCATGACCGATGTTGGGAATGAGCCCTGCAGCGGTACGCCCCTCCAAGGTCAACTCCTTGATGCTGATCGCTTCGGAGTCTCGGCTGTCAAACATGAACGCACCTTGATCGACGTTCACCTCGACGTCGTCGCCGCTCGTTCCGGTCCAAAGAGTCAGCGTCAAGTCACCAGACAACTCGTCGTGCTCCACACCATCCTCGTCGATCAGGAGGATGCGACCGCGACGCAAGCCGTTCGGCGCGACCTCCTCGGCCGGCTGCGCATCCGGAACGTCCGGCTTGGAGCGATCCAGGTTGGCGACGTCGTCACCTTCGAGCGGGACACTCTCTTGAAGGTCGACGTTCTCCTCGAGCGGGACGTTCGGCCCTTCGGCATGCAGCGTCTCGGGACTGCGATCGGGACCGGAGAGCCCCCACCACGCGAGCAGCGCGATGGCCAAGACCGCGAACAGGAACGTGATCCACTTCATGAGGCACCTCGCATGGGGATGAACTCTCCCATACGTGGGAACGGAGCGCCAAGTTCACGCCGATCGCGATCCTGGAATTGCCAAGGAGGGCCCAGTCAGCGCGTCTCGTTCATGATCGAGCGAAGGCTGCAAGTACCCCGAACCGCCACGTCCATCCACATAGGATGTTCCAGGGGCGCATCGACCCGACGGGGAGTCCGGGGCCTGATGCCCTAAGGGAGGCCGACCGGCGTCCCCAGGACTTCGACGCTCCAACCGCTGACCCGTCCCTCGGCGTCGGTGGCCGTCACGACGTAATGATACGTCGTGCCGTTGACGAGGCCGAAATCGACGTAGTCGCTCGAGGTCAACGCGGTGTCGTTCACCTTCTCGTAGGGGCCGCCGGCGACGGTCGAACGCCAAACGTCATAACCGACGATGTTCGTTTCGGGGTTGTCCACCCAGAAGAGCGCGATCAACGACTCGCCCTCCATCGAGGTCAACTGCGTCGGCGGACTCGGGATCGTCGTCGTCTCGTGATCGGGATCGAACAGCACGTCGATCCATTCGGGGTGATCGACGAACGGGTTGCGGTTGCCCTGGAACCCGAAGACGACGTCGTTGCGGCGACGTTCCAGGTCGGTGACCGGATCCTGGCGGTGCCACTCGAGCAGGACGGACTGCATGCCCATGTAGCCGGTGCCCTCGTTCGCGCCCGTGCGCGACGCTTCGATCAACGCCTCATCCTCGGTCAACATCAGGTCCGGTTCGGGATGGGCGGTCGCGCCGTGCTGGCCACCTTCATAACGCACGTCCATGTAGAACATCGCGCGCGCCACATCTCCGCGACGCTCCGCCCACACCTCCCACGTGCCGCTCGAGTAGCGACCCGAGGTCCAGTTCGAGTTCCCCGGATAGACCTCGGATCCGCCACCGCTCCCGTTCGTGACCGTGGTGATCTGCTCGCTGCAATCCACGTCGCAATAGCGAAAGGGCTTGTTGCTGCGCGTCGAGTTGAACCCACTGTCGCACAGCATCAGCATGTGACAGTCGGTGTACGGATAGTTGCTCGCGCCATCCTTGGGGAAGCCATAGGACTTCGGCCACAGGTGCTCGCGATTGTAGGAATCGTTGCCCTTGCCGAACTTCGGATAGCTCGCGTTCCGGTACACGTCGACGATGCGGCCGGGGTCCGCAGGATCCTGGTCCGCGGCCTCCAAGATGTCCCAAGTGTCCGTCGAACCGGCGGAGTACGGGAAGCGGGTGTGATCGTCGATCACCTCGTGCAGCGTGACGCGCAACGAGGCGGGCGTCGCGGGATCGACGGAGGCGTAGTAGTTGGCCGGCGCTTGCGCGCTGGCCGTCGACACGAGGAGCGCGCCGACGAGGAGACGGAGGGACATGAAAGCTCGGGGACGAAGCCTGGGACGCTCCCGATCCTATCGACCGGGACCCGAGCGTTCACTCCACGTGACTGATCGCATCGATGACCGCGCCACCGATCACGCCCAGGGCCCCCAGGTCGAGCACCGGAACGGTGACTCCCGACGTGTGGCTCCTGAGCGTCCCGACGAAACGAGATATCTCGTCGGGATTGACGCCCGCCAACGGGTTGGAACCGGTGTAGAGCAGCTCGCCACCGTCGAAAGCGAGTCCGGAGAAGGACACGACACCGACCTGCGGATCGCTGACGTCGAACAGGGTCGAGTAGCTGCCGGTGGTCTGAGTGCCCAAAGTGAGCAGATGGAACAAGATCGCGTCCGGGGCCCCGACTTTGCCGGCCGAGGTGCCGGTGCCACCAGCCAACGAGAGGGCCAGGTCACCTCCCGGAAGCTCGGCGAGACCGGTGATGTTGCCCCCGACTCCCGCAATGCCGACGTCGCTGCCGTCGAAGTGGAAGTGGAAGGAGCCCGCCGTCGTGGCACCGATCGAGCTCGGGTCGAAGCGCACGATGTCGGCGTGGTTCACGAGCTCGTTGGAGGGCCCACCCTGCAGACCCGGGACGACAGTGCTGGTCGCGAACGACATCAGGATGTGGCCGTCGGCACGCACGTGGACCCCGTTGACGTCCGCGGTGATCCCCACGTCGGAACCATCGAACCACGGAAACCAGGTGTCTGCGCCGGCGTCGTAGCGGACGATGTCCTCGGGCGCGACGGCTCCGACGTTCGGCACCGTGACCGAGTTTGCGAACGAAACGAAGATCGGACCCAAGGTGCTGGCCGGGGTGATGGCCTTGACGAACTCGGGGCGCGTCAGCGTCCCGCCTCCGTCTGCGTTCATTACAGTCAGAGACACGTCGTAGGTCCTGTGCGCGCTGAAGGTGTGCGACGGATTCTGCTCGGTCGACGTCTCACCGTCACCGAAGTCCCACAACCACGAGGTCGGTGTGTTCCCCGAGAGGTCGGTGAACTGCACGAAGAGCGGCCCGACGCCCTGACGCGGCGTCCCGTCGAACCGGGGCATGGCCGGCGTCGGAACGGCGTTGACGCTGACCAGATCCGTCTGAACGTCCGTGTCCATGCCATCCGCGTTCGTCACCGTGAGACTCACCGTGTAGGTCCCCGGGTTCGCGTACACGTGCGCCGGATCCTGCAGCGCGGACACGCCGCCGTCCCCGAACGTCCATGCCCATTGGGTGGGAACGTTCGTCGACAGATCGGTGAAGGACACGAAGTGAGGTGCCGGTCCGGTCGTCGGCGTGGCCGAGAACATCGCGGTCGGCGGCGTGAGTTGGTCCGGTGTGGCGCTGGCCTCGGCGCTGTCCCCACTGACGTTGTCGCTGAGGTCCACGGCGCGCACGACGTAGACGTAGGTCGTTCCGTTGACCACCGAAACATCGACGTAAGCGCTCCGCAGCACGGGGCCTCCATTCACCTGACTGTAGGGGCCACCGCTGGTCGTCGAACGGAACACGTCGTAGCCGGCGAGGTCCGATTCCGCGTTGTCCGTCCAGTCCAAGGACACGGTTCCGTCGCCGCCCGCGGCGATCAAACCGGTCGGGTTCGCGGGCGCGGTCACGTCCAAGGGGGTGGCCGCGTCCTCGTTGCTGGGCGGACTCTCCTCGTTCGCCGTGTCCGTCGCGGTCACGACGTAGAAGTAGGTCGTCCCGTTGATGACCGACGTATCCAGATAGTCACTCGTGAGGATCCGCGGACCGTTCAATTGCGAGTACGGTCCTCCGGAGAATGCGCTGCGGAAAACGTCATAGCCTTCGAGGTCCGGCTCGACGTTGTCGTCCCAACCGAGGGACACGAAGCCGTCGCCGTCGAACGCGATCAGGCTCGTCGGTGCTGCGGGTGGCGTAGGAGGCCCGCCGCCCGTGAACGTCTGCCCCACGTTGACCAGGTCGCGCGAATCGGCGGCCTCCGCCTGCCAGAAGAAGTCGTCTCGACTCGCACCCGTACCGATGCGTTGCAGGGAGTCTCCGCTGGACGTCGCGTTCGATTCGGTGACCCCGACGTCGATCGAGGTCAGGCCCGAGGCCTCACCGTTCGTCGCGTTCACAACACCTTCGTAACTGATGAAGTCGACGACGCTGTTCGATGGATCGACAAGCGCCAAGCCGTCCGGCGCGCCGTTCTGCATGCCCGTCATCGAGAACGACTTCGTTCCCATGGAGGCTTGCTGGTCGGGCAGCGTGCCGCGCAGGTGAACCGTGTCGTACACGACGCCACCGTTACCGTTGTAGCCGAGCACGCGCCAACCGGAGAGGTCCAGGCCCGCCGGTCCGGCGATCTCGAAGAACTCCCCGGTGTCGCCGCCGGAGTTGTCGTAGTGGAACTCGTTGATCCAGGGATCCCCGCTGGCGGGACCGCCGCCACCCGTGGGAACGGCACTGACACTCGTGCTCTGCAACGATTCGTTGCCGCTCGTGTCCTCAGCGGTCACGCGGTAGTCGTACGTCACACCCGCCGTCAGCCCGATGTCCAGGAACGCGCTGGCGCCGATGATGCCGCCGCTGACCTCGAGGAAGGAGAACCCGTCCAGCGAGCGATAGACGCGGTATCCGGCGAGGTCCCCCTCGCTGTTGTCGAACCAATCGAGCGTGACCTGACCGCTCCCGGGAGTGGCCGCCAGCCCTGCAGGGATCGCGGGAGGCGTGATGTCGCCCCCCGGTGTGCAGCTGCCGTTGTAGATGCAATCGACCCATTCGGGGTGATCGACGAACGGGTTGCGGTTGCCCTGATAGGAATGAACGATGTCGTTGCGCGCGAGTTCCTCGGCGCTGACGGGATCCTGGGCGTGCCACGTGAGCAGGACGTTCAACAGCCCCATGTAAGCCACGGACTCGTTGCTGCCGGTCTGACTGGAGGCGATCAACGCCTCGGAATCGGTCAGGATCAGGTTCGGCTCGTCGATGAAGGTGACGCCGTGCGTCCCCCCTTCGTAGCGCAGGTCGGCATAGAACATCGCGCGCGCGATGTCCCCGCGGCGCTCCATCCAGACCTCCCACGTGCCCGAGGAGGACGAGCCGGACGTCCAGTTCGAGTTGCCTGGATAGGAACCCGAACCGCCGCCCGAACCGTTGGTGCTCAGCGTCGACTGCTCGTTGCAACCGGAGCCGCAGAATCGGAACGGCTTGTTGCTGCGCGCGGAGTTGTAGCCTGAATCGCACAGCCAAAGCATGTGGCAATCGGTGTACGGGTAGTTGCTCCCGCCGTCGTTCGGAAAGCCGTACGACTTGGGCCACGTGTGCTCGCGGTTGTAGGGGCCAACGCCTCCACCGATCTTCGCGTAGCTCTCGTTCAAGTACACGTCGACGATGCGCGAACTGTTGTTCGGATCCTGCTGGGCCTCTTCGAGGATGTTCCACGTGTCGGTCGAGCTCGACGTGTAGGGGAACCGCGTGTGATCGTCGATCGCACCGTGCAACGTCGTCCGCAGCGTCGCGCCATCGGCGTCGTTCACACCGGCGTAGTACCCGGGCGGCGCCTGCGCAGACGCGGAACCGACGAACAGGTGAAGGGCGGCCGCGAACGCGGAGCAGAACCCGAGCAGGGAACGAGTCGAGGGGGACATGGTGCGCCGGCAGAGGATCGGCGTGGGGACGTGTCCGCGACGGGGCTCGGGGACGGCCCGAGTCTACGGATTCGGCCTGGACCGAACCGTCCATCTCGAGTGCGGATCCCTTTGAGGGACGCCTCGACCTCGGGTCGCTTGCTGAGGGCCGCTTTCGACCCAGTCGGACCTCAGGAACGGCCTCTCCACGTCCCGTGGAGTGATTCGCATCTGAATCCAGCTCCTGTTCTGCCTCCTGCCGACGCACGCGGAGGCGCGCGAAACGGTCGAGCGCCTGGCACGCGGGTGCATCACGTTCACGAACGGCTCCTCATCGAGCCCCGTGTGTACGCCGACGCGCGTTGCGATCCAGGCCGACACGCAGCCGAGGGAGTCTGTTCGAAGGACTAGTCCGTGGTCTTGGGCGCGCGGAAGTTCACGCCGAGGACCTTCATGCGCGCGAGATGCGCTTCGAGTCGTACCGAGAACTCGTCGAAGTCGCGCACGTCCTTGGCCGACCAGACGCGTTCCGCGATCGCGCAACCACGCGGCCAGGACATGTACTCCATGTGCTCGGGCGTCGCGATGTACTCGGTCCAGACGTTGCCCTGGGCACCGAGGATGTGCTGGGCTTCGTCCTCGGTGAGCTCCGCGGGAATCGGTTCGAACGCATAGACGGTCTTCAACGGCAGATAGCCGCCGATCGCCGGCGGCTCGCCCTCGGTGTTCTTCGACTGGAAGTAGTCCAGGTAGCAGTGCGAGGTCGGACTCATGATCACGTCGTGACCTTGCTTCGCCGCCGCGATGCCACCTTGAACGCCGCGCCAACTCATCACGGTCGCGTTCGGGGCGAGTTCGTCATGGAGGATCTCGTCCCAACCGATGATCTGCCGATCGCGTGCGTTCAGCCAGGTCTTCATGCGCTGGATGAACCACGCTTGAAGTTCGGTCTCGTCCTCGAGTCCCTCGTCCGCGATGCGTTTCTGACAACGCTCGCAGTCCTTCCAGCGATCCTTGGGGCACTCGTCGCCACCGATGTGAATGTACGGCGCGGGGAAGAGGTCGTGGACCTCGGTCAAGACACGCGCCAGGAAGTGGAAGGTCTCGTCGGTACCGGCGCAGTACACGTCCCGGTGCACGCCCCAACGGGTCGCGACCTCGAACGGACCGCCGGTGCACGACAGTTCAGGATGTACGGCGAGCGCCGCTTGGCAATGCCCGGGCATCTCGATCTCGGGAATCACCATGATGTGGCGCTCCGCGGCGTAGGCCACGATCTCGCGCACGTCTTCCTGGGAGTAGAAGCCGCCGTAGGGCTGGCCGTCTCCGTTGTTGCGGTCGCTCAGGATCGGCGTCTCGCTGCGTCGTGCGCCGACCTCGGTCAACTTGGGCTCGGCGCGAATCGCCAGTCGCCAGCCCTGATCCTCGGTCAGGTGCCAGTGAAAGCGATTCATCTTGTGACGCGCCATCTGGTCGAGGAATGCCTTGATCGCGTCCACCGAGAAGAAGTGTCGTCCGGAGTCGAGCATCATCCCACGCCAACCGAAGCGCGGCACGTCTTCGATCTTGATGCAGGGCGCGACCCAATCGATGCCGCGCTGGACGCTCTTGGCGCCGATCTCGGGAGGGAGCAACTGGCAATACGTCTGAATCGCGTAGAAGAGACCGGTCGGCGTCGCAGCCAGGAACTCCGCGTTGCGCTTCGAAACCGTCAAGCGGTAGCCCTCTTCACCGAGCGTATCGAGCAGTCGCTCGTCGATGTGCAAGCGCAAGCCGCTGACCTTGCTCCAGCCCTCGCCGACGACGACGTCGAAGTCGTAGTTCGTGGCCAGGATCAACCGACTGCGCAAGTACTTGCCGAGCTGAGCGAACTGGCGGCTCTCGACCCCGATCCGGAACTCCGGCGTGAGCCGGTGCTTGCCCGTTTGCAGCTCCACCTTCCGGGGCTGCGGGATCAACTTGGGTGTGATCTCGTCCGCCACGACCTCGTCCTGGACGGACGGGTTGCTGGAAACGGCGGCGAAGGACATTCCGGCCAGAACCAGAACGCAAACGGTACGGAACATCTGCATGTCGAACTGCGGGCCCGCGTTGGGGAGGATCGAGGAGCGCCGGGGTGGAGCACCGTGCGCGGGTCACTCTACACGGTCGCGCCCCAGGGATTCAGACCCAAGCGGGATCCCCGTCGCTGTCCGCCCTGGACACGCAAGTGTTGCATGAATGGTGATTGCCGTGCGACGCAGGACAGCACCTCGCCACGCCGCCAGCCGTGAGGAACGGCTGGGCACGGGCGGCCGAGCCTTCCCCTAGAACGAGAGTCCGAGCACGTGCGAGAAGTTCGCCGAGTCGCCCGGTGTCAACACCTGGTCGCGGTACCAGAGCTGGAAGTACCAGGTGGACCCCGGCGTGATGGTCTGACCGGGAGGCGAGAACGGCAACTGCAGGGGAACGTCGAACCCACTGCCACCGGACGAGGGCGCGGTCCCCGACAAGTTCTGAAGTCGCCCCGACGCGTCGAACTGGCCGACGGAGTTCAGCACCGGCAAGCCCTGGTTCGTCGCGATCTGCGGATTGAAACGACCAAGCGGCAGATCCAAGCAGAGCACGCCGTTGAAGATCGGAACGTTGCTGTTGGCACCGCCCGACACGAGGAAGAAACCGAACTCGCCGGCCGGACCTTGGCTGGCTTCCAGGTGCAGTCCGCTGGGTGTTGCGGCTCCGTAGGTCGAATCGCACAGGGAGACGGAGTCCCCGTCGTGGTGCGGACTGGCCGGGTGGCACAGGAAGTTGAAGATCGAGAGCGCGATCGGACCCGGCACGACCTTCAGGACGCCGATGCCGGAATCGAAGGCTCCACCACCTCCGACCTGGATCAGGAACTCGGTGCCCTGGCACTGCGGCAAGCCCGTGAAGAAGGTGAACGACGAAGCCGGGTTGCCTCCTCCCGGCGCGATGTCGTCGTTGGAACCGATGCAGACCGCGTTGCAGTCCTTGCCCGCGTGCACGCTGATGCGCGTGTCGGCGATCGAAGGACTGCCGTCGGTCGACACCGTGTAGCCGGCCAGCGCGAAGCCGTCGAACAGGAAGAACCGATCGCGGTGGATCTGGCCCAGCGGGGACCCGTCGGGATTCGAAGGGCTCATGCAGTTCGCCGGGCTCCCACCATCGAATCCGGAGGTCGTCGCGAGCGAATTGTCCCAGTAGATCTCGGCGCCCAAGGACGCTGCGGCGAACGGGATCACGATCGGCGCCGCGCACGTGTCCCCGGTGGTCTCGACGACGGGGATCGAGACGTCCAGCTGGCCGGAGGCCCCGTACGAGATGCGGCGCCACGCGCTGATCTGGATCAGGTACTCATCGCCGGGGGCCACGCCCGCCACCGTCACACCGTACGCGTCCGCGAAGTTGACGTCGATGCAAGTGGCGCTGCAGTCGTCGCCTTCGTACACGCGCAGGACCTCGCTCGTCAGCAAACCGTTCGACTCGAAGCGTCGCGCACCGGACCCGGTCGCGGTCCAGCGGAAGAACGTGTCTTGAGCGAGCATGCCCTCGATCGGTTCGACGCAATCTCCGAACGCGCCCGCGAACCCGCTGTCGGTCGAGTCGTCTGCGTTCCACCCGAAGGACCCCAAGCCGCTGATCGCAACGGGATTGGAGCACGTGTTGCCCGGCACCTCCGGCGGAGCGACCGACACGTCGACGGCTCCGTGCACGATGTTGTTCGCATGGGGATCCGTAGCCGTGCCGATCTGCAGCAGATAGGTCTGACCAGCACTGACGCCGTAGATGCGCGCGCTCGATTGCTCGCCGATGCACTCCTCACGGTTGTCGCCGGTGAGGCACGTCGCCGAGCAATCGCTGCCCAGGTGAACAGCCAAGGTCACGTCCGTGACCGCGTTGCAGATGTCGAAGGCCACGTCCCCGCTGGCGGTGGCGGTCCAGGCGAGGAACACGTCGTGGTGCATCCGCTGCGCGCCCGGCAACGGCTGGCAGGCGACCGATCCGCCGTTGAAGTTGGAGTCCGTCGCGCGGGTCGCCTCGAAGTCGAAGGCTCCGAAGCCTGCGATCGCGGCGGGCGTCGCGCACGAGTCCTCGAGCGGAACCGGCGGAACGGCCAGGATCGAGAGCTGCCCGATCCCGAAGTTCACGGACTGCGCGCCGATCCGGATCAGGATGTCGTCGCCGGCCAGCAGACCGTTGACGCGCATCGGATCGAGCGGAGCCGGGGACCCGGTACCGATGCAGGTCGCCAAGCAGTTCGACCCGTCGTACAGGTGAAAGCGATACCCCAGTACCGACTCGGGATCGAGCTGGAAGAGGTAGTCCCCGTCCGCCGTCGCGGTCCACGTCCAGAACACGTCGTTCGCGATGAACGCGCTGCACAACGGCTCGGTCTCCCCGATCACGATGTCCGTCGTGGCCGTCGCATAGCTGTACGCGAACTCGCCCTCGCCGGAGATCGCGTCGGGGATCCCGCAATCGTCGGACTGTCCGAAGGCGACAGGTGAACACGCGAGGAGAACGATGCTGGTTCGAAGCGACGGTTGCATGGGAGTCCTTCTAGGTTGGGCCGCGCCGGTTCGGCGCTGCGCGTGCGAACCGACTCAACCTAGCAGGGCCGGCCGAATCTCACGAGGGTGCCTGCCGTGGGAGGAACGGAAGTTCCGGACAGGGTGACAGCATCCGAGTCCTGGCGACCGGGAACATGTCCCGGGGATGCCGTAACAGGACGGTCCAAGTACCATTCGTTCCCGAACTTCGCGGGGCCCTTCGCCCCCCCACCATCGCAACCTGATTCCGGACCGCATGTCGCTGCAACCGACCTCCTCCACACGTCGCCGATTCCTGTCCTCCGGATTGAAAGCTGGGTTGGCCAGCGGGCTCGGCCTTGCCGTCTGCGCCAACGCGGACGCCGCGTCCCACGCATCGGTTCGCGACGATCTGTTCGACATCTCGCTCGCGCAGTGGTCGTTGAACCGCGCAGTGCGCGGCAAGCAGTTGGACCCGTTCGTGTTCCCCAAGTACGCGAAGGACACGTTCGGCATCGAGGCCGTCGAGTACGTCTCGACGTTCTATCCGGGGCAAGCCACGAACTTCGAGGCGCTCGCGCGGCTGAAGCAGAACGCCGACGACGCTGGCGTGCGCAGCTTGTTGATCATGATCGACGCCGAAGGCTCGCTCGCCGATTCGGACGACACCCAACGCGCGATCGCCGTCGAGCGACACTTCAAGTGGATCAGCGCCGCGAAGTTCCTGGGGTGCCACGCCATTCGCGTGAACGCGCACGGGGATGCGCCCTGGGAGGCGCGACGCGACCTGGCCGCGGACTCGCTGCATCGCCTGGGACGCGTCGGCGACGAGTTCGGCATCGACGTCATCGTCGAGAATCACGGGGGGCTGTCCTCGAACGGCAAGTGGCTGGCCGAGGTCATGGTCGCTGCCGATCACCCTCGCGTCGGCACGCTGCCGGACTTCGGCAATTTTCGGATCGCGGGTGGCAAGGACTACGATCGCTACCAGGGCGTCACCGAACTGATGCCGTTCGCGCGCGCCGTCAGCGCCAAGAGTCACGACTTCGACGACGCCGGCAACGAGACGCACACCGACTACGAACGCATGCTCAAGATCGTTCTCGACGCAGGCTACCGCGGACACGACGCCATCGAGTTCGAGGGCGGGGCGGATGAGGTAGAGGG
>JAJDEX010000271.1 GCA_029259575.1 Planctomycetota bacterium
GAGACGACGGCGCTCGGCGTGCTCAACGTCGAAGCCCTCCCGCCCGTTCCGACCAACGACACGTGCGCGACGCCCGAGGTTCTGCTCGGCGAACAGGCCATCGTCCGCAACAACGCGCACCCGGCCCTGACCACGACGGGCTTCGATGGGGGGAATCCGGGCAGCTGCATGAGCTCGGCCAATCCCGGCGACCCGGATCCCGACAGTCAGATCCACAGCGACCTGTTCTTCGCCTGGACGCCGCAGTGCGACGGGGACTACGTCTTCGACACGATCGGCAGTTCGGACATTGGCGACTCCAAGCTGAGCGTTCACCTGGGCGCCGATTGCTCCGCGGTCTGCGTCGTGTCGAACGACGACATCGACAGCCTCGGGGGCGACTTCCTGTCTCAGGTCGCGTTGAACGGTGTCCTGCAGGCGGACACGTACCTCATCCAGGTCGGCACGTGGGGCGACCCCAGCGTGCGTGGCGACTTCGCCCTGAACATCTCGAAGGTGGGCTCGCCCTGCAACCAGGTCGGGCTCGCGATCCTGTGCGACCCCGCGTCGAACCACTTCGAGGGCAACTACGTGAAGTTGGACAGCTCGACCTTCGGCAGCGGGATCGGCAGCGATCTGCACCTCGCCGCGACGGACGGTCCGGCGCTGCAGTTCGGCTTCGTACTGGTGTCTCCCAACACGACCCTGCTCCCGATCTTCAGCGGCGTGCTCTGCGTCGGCAGTCCCCAGGGGCGCTACAGCGCTCAGATCGCGTCGAACCAGGGGCTGCCCCAGCTCAACTCGATCGGTCAGTTCGACATCAACGGCGATTTCGTCAGCGTGTCGGGCACGGGAACCTCCGCGGGTGGTTTTGGATTCGACGTTCCCACCGAGCTGCCCTTCTCACCCGTCGGGCAGACGATCGGTACGGGCAGCGTCTTCTACTTCCAGATCTGGTATCGCGATCAGATCGCGATGCCCGGCGACTCGGCGAACTTCTCGAACATGCTCGAGGCGATGTTCCCTTGAGCGTCGCGTGATGCCTCGTCGGCGGGGCGTCCCCATGGGTCGTTGGGCCCTTTCGGCCCTCGGGCCTGGTCGACAGCCACGTCCCTGGGCGCCGAAACGGGACTCTGCCGTACGGACGTAGGAACTCGCGCTCCCCAGGCGTGTGTGGGTCGGACAGCGCTTGGCCCCGTTGGGCTGCAGGTGTACCGGATCGGGACAGGACCCGAATTGCTTCGGAGAAGCGCGCGTGGGCTGCGAGACCGCGTCTCACCCCCGTCTCGTCAGGTGGCGGGACCACACGGTCCAGATCCGTGCCAGATCTGCGACGGACCGATCGTCTCGATATCGGTTCTTCCTACGGACGGGGGAACCATTCCCCTCGTTCCTCACTCGAAGGATACACTAGGACGAGACCGCTGCTTCCCACCGGGGCCGACGCTCACACAGGTGAGTTGCCGACTCCATTCGTGCTGCGGTTCTCATTCTGCTCTCTCCATCCACTTCCCTAAGAAGAAAACTAGCGATGACGCACCTTCGATTCGCCCGCCTCACTACGGCAGGCACTATTACCGCCGCGCTCTTTGCCGGCTCGGCCCTTGCGCAGGACAGCTGCGGAACGGCCACCGCGATCTCCGCGATCAACACCTACATCTGGGACAACACCGGCTTCACCGACTCCGGTGCTGCTCCGGGAGCTCCCTGTGTTGGCGCTGACGGCGTCACCAACGGCGCGATCGAGAAGGACTTCTGGTTCTCCTGGACCGTTCCGGCCGCGGGCGACTACCGCCTCGACACCGTCGGTACCGGCGACGACACCATCCTTCAGGCTTCCACCGGCCCCTGTGGCGCGGAAGTCTGCGTCGCGTACAACGACGACATCAACGCCGCGTTCGAGAGTCAGATCGACATCCCCAGCCAGCTCGGCGGAGAGGTCTACCTGCTTCAACTCGGTCAGTGGCAGGGTCAAGCCCAAGCTCAGGGCCCCGGTGTCCTGAACGTCGGCCTGATTCCGGCCGCGCACCCGAACGACACCTGCGCAACCCCGGACGCCGCGACGCTGGCCGCCGGTACGGGTACCTTCGGTTGGAGCAACATCGGCGCCTCGTCGAGCGACTTCGCCGGCGGTGGTTTGCCCTGCCTCACGTGGGGCCCCGGCGGCGCTGCTCCCCGCGATGACATCTTCATGTTGTGGACCTGCCCCGCGAACGGAGCCTACAGCTTCGACACCGGCGGAACGGGAACCGACACGGTCATGCACATTCACGACGGATCGGACTGCTTGGCGACCTGCCTGGCGGCTGACGATGATGGTCTGAACCCCTTCCCGACCTTCGGCGAGAGCCGCATCGTTCTGCCCGGTCAGACGACCGGTCAGGTGCGCTTGATCCAACTGGGTCTGTGGAACGGCAACGCCCAGACCGGCGTTGGCTTCCTGAACATCGGCACCGTCTCGCCCCCGGCGAACGACACCTGTGTGAGCCCCACCGTCATCGGCGTCGGCTCGACCTTCTACGACACCTCGATCACCTCGACGAGCAACTTCACCGGTTCCGGTGGCGGCGCCCCCGTCGCCGGTGGCGGCGACGACCCGGGTTCGGACCTCTTCTACGAGTTCACGTCCCCGAACACGTCCTGGTACCAGATCGATACGCTCGGTACTGCTGAGGACACCGTCATCAACGTCTACGACGGCGTTGCTTGCGCGGCGACCTACCTGCAGAACAGCGACAACGAGGGCACCCTCCAGTCCCGCGTCTTCGTCGACTCCGGCGCGACGGGTCCGACCTACCTCATCCAGGTCGGTGGCTGGCAAGCCGAGACGACCGTGGCCGGTATCCTGAACATCACCGAGATGCTTCCCGCTCCCGGCCCCGGCAACGAGTGCTCGACCGCGATCGCGGTCGGCGTCGGCACCACGGCTTTCGACAACATCGGCATGACCACCGAAGGCTTCGGTGACGGCGGCGGCGGCGCTTGCCCGGTCGGCTTCATCACCGGACATGCCAAGCAAGACGTGTTCTTCCAGTTCACCGCTCCGGCGGACGGCGACTACCGCTTCGACACCCTCGGAACGGGCCAGGACACCGTCCTGATGGTCCACCAGGGCGTCGGCTGTGCCTCGACCTGTTTGGCCTACAACGACGAGGCCTTGCCGGTCGCTACGGGTGAGAGTCGCCTGTACGCCGCTGGTCTCTTGACCGGCGACAACATTCTCGTTCAGGTCGGAACCTGGGGCCACACCGACGTCCCCGCTGGTGTGCTCAACATCAACGCGGAGGCCGCTCCGACCAACAACGATTGCTCGACTCCCGTCGCCATCTCCGGCGAAGGCGTGACGAACTTCAACCTCGAGCACCCGGCGATCACGTCCTCGGGCTTCGAAGGTGGCGATCCGATCAACTGCCCCGCGGGCATCGTTGGCAACGGCATCGGTGACGGCGTCGAAGCTGACGTCTTCTTCGCCTGGACCGCGCAGTGCGACGGTGACTACCAGTTCTCGACCGACCCGACGACGGGTGTGGTCGACACGGTGATCTCGGTCCACAGTGGAAGCGACTGCTCGGCGACCTGCCTGGCGGCCAACGACGACATCACTCCCGGTGCCGGCGGCAACTTCCTCAGCTCGGTGATCATCAGCGGTGTTCTCAGTGGTGAGACCCTGTTGCTCCAGATCGGTATGGCTGACGAGATCCTGCTGAGCGGCCCCGCCCAGCTGACCGTCACGAACCTGCTCGGCGCCTGCCCCTCCACGGGTATCGTCGAGGTGGCTTGCTCCCCGGCTTCGAC
>JAJDEX010000272.1 GCA_029259575.1 Planctomycetota bacterium
CCGTCGGACTCGACCAAGAACGGCCCAAGCCGAAGGCTGAGGAGAGGAGCGCGAGGGTCAGCGCCAGGCGGGTCGTGGGGGTGGAGCTCATGATCTTCAGGATTTCGACGGGTCTCGGCCCATCACCCTAGCCGCCGCGCCTGGAACTCTCGGTCTCGTTCCGGGAGACCCGATCCGGGAGGACCGCACACAAACCCAATCCTTGCAAGGGTTTGGGACGCCCCAAACGTCTGTTTCCGCGCGCGGGAAGGGGTCGGGCTCGTCTCGATCTCGCCGCACGTCGGTCTTACGACCGACTTGCGGGCCCCGAGCCCCAGAATTCCCTATCCTGAAGCGTCGCCAGTCGTAGAAACGCGTGTCCCACGTGGCTCACAACTGACGTACCCCGCGGAACCCATCAAGGGGCGACCCCCCTCGTCCCGAAAAGAACTGCGAACCACACCGGTTCGCCCAGCCTTCACCAATCAACATGAAACAGTTCCTCCTGTCGCTCGCCGTGCTCTGTCTCGGCTCCGGCCTCGCTACCGCCCAAGATTGCGGTACCTCCAAGACCACGTGCCAAGACAAGGCCCAGGTCGTCTCCAAGGACACGGGTTGCAGCGACGAAGCTGCCGCCAAGACCGTCGCCAAGAAGAGCGACGAAGGTTGCTGCCTGACGAAGGCGCTCAAGGCCGCCAAGGCCGTCGCCAAGCAAGAGGGCAGCTGTGACTCGGCCGCCAAGACCGTCGCCAAGACCGACGAAGGTTGCTGCGCCAGCAAGGCCGCACAGACCGTCGCCAAGAAGGACGAAGGTTGCTGTGCCAGCCAAGCGGCCAAGACGGTCGCGAAGCAGGAAGGTTGCTGTGCGAGCGAAGCCGCCAAGACCGTCGCCAAGACGGACGAGGGTTGCTGCGCCAGCCAGAAGGCCCAAGCGGTTGCCAAGTCCGGCACCTGCAGCGAGTCGACCCAGGTCGCCAAGAACGAAGGCTGCTGCCCGATCACCGCGAAGAAGGCCCAGACCGTCGCCAAGCAGGTCGTGACCTGTGGCACCGCGGACGACTGCTGCCCGGACGCCTCGGCGTGCGACGCTGAGAAAGCCCAAGCCGTCGCCAAGTCCGGCACCTGCTGCGAGAGCCAGAAAGCCCAGGTCGTCGCCAAGACCTCCGGTTGCTGCGAAGGCACCCAGGCCAAGAAGGCCTCGAACTGCCCGATCTCCCAGCAAGCTGCCAAGAAAGCTGACGGTTGCTGTGAGTCGCAGAAAGCCAGCGTCGTGAAGAAAGACGAAGGCTGCTGCGAGAGACAGAAGGCCCAGGTCGTCTCCAAGGACGCCAAGTCCGATTGCTGCCCGGTCGAAGCCGCCCAACAGGCCGCCAAGAAAGCCGAGGGTTGCTGCGAGTCGCAGAAAGCCAGCGTCGTGAAGAAGGACGAAGGTTGCTGCGAGAGCCAGAAGGCCCAGGTCGTCTCCAAGGACGCCAAGGCCGAGTGCTGTCCGCACGCCGCTCAGGAAGCCGCCAAGAAGGCCGACGGTTGCTGCGAGTCGCAGAAAGCCCAAGCCGTCAAGAAGAGCGAAGGCTGCTGCGAGTCGCAGAAGGCCAAGGTCGTGAGCAAGACGGACGGTTGCTGCGAGAGCCAGAAGGCCCAGGTCGTCTCCAAGGACGCCAAGGCCGAAGGTTGCTGCGAGTCGCAGAAGGCCCAAGCGGTCAAGAAGAGCGAAGGTTGCTGCGAGTCGCAAAAAGCCGGCGCCGTGAAGAAGACCGAGGGTTGCTGCGAGTCGCAGAAAGCTCAGGTCGTCTCCAAGAAGAAGTCGGAGTGCAGCGAGGGTCAGAAGACCCAGCAAGTCACGAAGAAGGTCGAGACCTGCTCCGATTCGAAGGACAACAACTGATTGGTAGCTGGCGCCGGACTTGATCTGGCGACGCCCATTCATCGAAGGGAGCCGGTCCTCCGCGGGGCCGGCTCCCTTCTTCGTGTCCATTCGGGTTGCGCGGCTCGATCGTGGAATGGGTACAGGGACCCGGGTCGTGCGGCGATGGGTGGGCCCTGGCTCGCTAGGATGAGCGCGTGCAACCCTCGGTCTTCGATCCCGAGCCCTTCCCGGGCCACGAACTCCTCGACTCCGGCGCCGGCGAGAAGCTCGAGCGCTTCGGCTCGGTCGTCCTGCGGCGACCCGACCCGCAAGCCCTCTGGCGCCCTCGCCTGAGTCCTGCGATCTGGGACGCGGCGCACCTGTCCTTCGTGCGTGAGTCCGATCGTGGCGGACGTTGGGAAGTCTCGGCAGGCGCGCCCAGGCAGGCCCGCGGTGAGGACGCCTCGTGGCCCTGCCACTTCGGGGACGCGACCTTCGAGATCCGACCGACGCCCTTCAAGCACGTCGGGCTGTTCCCGGAGCACGCCGCGAACTGGCGCTGCATCCTCGAACACGGCGGACGTATCCAAGGACGCCCGCCGCGCATGCTGAACCTCTTCGGCTACACCGGCGCCAGCAGCGTGCTCGCCGCCGCGGCCGGTTGGGAGGTCACCCACGTGGACGCCTCCAAGCTGGCCATCGGATGGGTGCGCGACAACGCCCGCGCATCCGGCCTCGGCGACGATGCCCTGCGCACGATCTGCGACGACGCTCTGGCCTTCGCCAAGCGCGATGTGCGACGGGAGCGCCGTTACGACGCGGTCGTGTTGGATCCGCCGCACTACGGTCGCGGTCCGAAGGGCGAGGTGTGGAAGCTCGAGGAGAGCCTGGTGGAACTCCTGTCGGCATGCCGCGACCTGATGGGCGAGCGCGCGCTGATGGTCCTGACCACGTATGCCGTGGGGCATTCGCCCCTGGCCCTGCAGAACCTCGTGGCCGACCTGGCCGGGGACACGTTGGGCGACGGTGATCTGGAGGCGGGTGAACTCGCCTTGACCGAATCGGGCGAGCGCCCGCGCCGATTGCCCGCAGGGTTCTGCGTGCGTTGGTACGGGGGCGGCCGTTGAGCCGAGCCGCCGCGCTCGACGTCCTGTACGTGGACAACCATGTGCTCGCCGTGTGCAAGCCCGCAGGACTCCCGATCGTGCCGGACTCCAGCGGCGATGCCAGTTTGCTCGAACAGGCGCGGGACTGGATCGGCGCGGAGTTCTCGAAGCCCGGCAAGGTCTTCCTCGGCGTCGTGCATCGCCTCGATCGTCCCGTCAGCGGCGTGGTCGTCTTCGGCCGCACCAGCAAGGGCGCCGCGCGGTTGTCCAAGGCCTTCGCCGAGCGCGGAACGACCAAGGTGTACTGGGGGGTCGTCGCCAAACCTCCGAGCGAGGAGTCGGGGAGCATCGAGCAGCACCTGTGGAAGGACACCGAACGGAACCGCGTTCACGTCGTGAGCCCGACCCAGGACGGCGCCAGGTCGGCGAGCACGAATTGGCGTCTGCTCGAGGAGCGTGGCCGCGCACTGCTGGAGCTGATTCCCGAGACGGGGCGCTCGCACCAACTGCGCGTCGCGTGCGCCACGCTCGGCAGCCCGCTCTTGGGCGACTTGCGTTACGGCGCCGACCGCCCGCTGGAGGATCGCAGCATCGCGCTGCACGCGTACAGCCTGACCGTCCCACACCCGACGCGTGACGTGGACCTGGTGATCCGCACGCCGCCGCCCGATCTGGACGTCTGGTCGTTCGACACCGTGCGCAAGGCTCGTCAGCTCGGTAGTCGGGCTGCAGAGGTGGAACGTTGAAGCGCGCGGTCGGACCCATGGCCCTCGCCGTCCTCGGTGCGTTCGCCGTGCACTGGTTGGTGTGGGGGAGCTTCGAGGGCTTCACGAACTCGATCGACTTCAACGCGGGCGCGCTCGAGGACTTCATGGGGCCCTACCTCGAGATGGCGCGCATCGTCCAGGACGGGACGCGCACTCCTGCGGTGCAGGGCTTCGTGTACACGCCCTTCTTCGCCTGGTTGATCTCGCCGTTGGGTTCGATCGACCCCGGCACCGCTTCATGGATCTGGTTGGGTGTCCAGGTCCTCTCGATCTTGGCGCTCCTACTGCTTCCGTTGCGGTTCGTGCGGAATCTGTCGATGCACGAGCGAGCCGTTTTCGTGTTCGCAACTCTCGTAGCATTCCCACTCGCACACAACCTGCACTGGGGCCAGGTCAGCACACCGCTCTGGGC
>JAJDEX010000273.1 GCA_029259575.1 Planctomycetota bacterium
CTGCCGACCTGGGTCTTGCGGACCTCGGAGCGCTCCGCGTGCAGGCGTGCCTCCTCGGCCTCGAGCACGCGCGCGCGCAGGATGCGCATCGCCTTGGCCTTGTTCTTGTGCTGACTGCGCTCGTCCTGGCAGACGACCACGATGCCGCTGGGCAAGTGCGTGATGCGCACCGCCGATTCGGTCTTGTTGACGTGCTGGCCACCGGCGCCACCGGCGCGCATGGTGTCGATCTGCAGATCGTCGTCGTGCAAGGAGATCTCGGCCTCCTCGGCATCCGGCAAGACGGCCACCGTCGCAGCGGAGGTGTGGATGCGGCCCTGGGACTCGGTCGACGGAACGCGCTGGACGCGGTGCCCGCCCGACTCGAAGCGCAGCTCACGCCAGACGCCGTCCCCGATCATGCCGAAGACGATCTCCTTGAACCCACCGACCTCGGTGATGCTCTCGGACATGCGCTCGATCTTCCACCTGCGGATCTCGGCGAGCTTGTTGTACATGCGCCACAGGTCGCCGGCGAACAACGTCGCCTCGTCCCCGCCGGCACCGGCACGGATCTCGACGATGACGCGGTTGCGCTCGTCCTCGGGCTCGGCGATCAGCGCGAGCTTGATCTTCTCGTCGAGTTCGGACTCGGCGGTGACGAGCTCCTCGAGCTCCCCTTCCGCGAGCGCCCGCAATTCGTCGTCGTCGCCACAGTCGGCCAGGGTTTCCTCGGCATCCGCACGACGGCTCACGAGCCCATGCAGGGCTTGGAGCATACGAACCGACTTCTCGAGGCTCCCCCGTTCGCGGAGCAGCCCAGGGAGCTGCTTGGCGTTCGCCGGATCCGCGAGCTGATCGGTGAGCTCTTCGAAACGCGTCGAGCGTTCCGTGAGCTTCGCAACGAGGGCCGGGTCGAACTGCATGACGTGGTAGGCCAACCCTTACGGTTGGCGCACCGCCGCGGTTCAGCCCTGCTTGGCTTTGCCGTACTTCTTGAGGAAGCGGTCGACGCGACCGGCCGAGTCGACGAACTTCTGCTTGCCCGTGTAGAACGGGTGGCAGACGTTGCAGATCTCGATCTTCATCTCGGACACGGTGGCACGGGTCTGGAACTCGTTGCCGCAACCGCAGCGAACGGAGCAGTCCTGGTACCGGGGGTGGATGTCAGCTTTCATGTGGGTCCGTCCGTTTCCCAGGGCTAAGGAGACCGTTTCCGATGGTCTCTGCTGGGGTGGAGGGCCGAAGAAGCTATCCGCTGGGCCCCGTGAGGGCAAGGTCCCCGGGCGTTTCGACACGAAAGACCGCGCGGAGCCGGCTCCCCCACCCGACCGGACCCGAGGCCCGTGCTGGAACAGGTTCGGCCCGAGCGCCCGCGGGCTGCCGTGCCCCGACCCGGCTCAGCGACCGGCTTCGGCCAGGAGCTTGAGCGTCAAGGCCACCGGGAGGCCCACGACGTTGTCGAATCCGCCCTCCTCCAGGGACGTGACGAACGCGTCTGCGTTCTCCTGGATCGCGTAGCCACCGGCCTTGTCCTGCCACTCGCCCGAGGCGACGTAGGCCACGCGCTCCGCTTCGGTCAGCGTCCGCATCGTGACCCAGGTGCGTTCGAAACCGGCGCGGGTGGCTCCGTCGCGAGCGTCGACGACCGCGACGCCGGTCACGACCTGGTGACGCGAACCGGACAGGGCGTCCAGCATGGTTCGGGCGTGGCGCGCGTCCTCGGGCTTGCCCAGCAACTGCCAGCCCCCATCGAGCTCCACGGCGACGATCGTGTCGGAACCGATCACCAGACAGGCTCGCCCGGGATGTCGTTCAGCGACCGCCCGGGCCTTGCGCACGGCGAGGAGCTCGGCGACGGCTTCGGGGGCCAGGGAGTCCTCCACCGACTCGTCCACGTCGGACGCCTCCACCGTGAAGGTCAGGCCCGCGGCCGCCAGGAGTTCCCGACGGCGGGGAGAGGCGGAGGCCAGCAGGATCTCGACGTCGGCCATGGCTCTAGGTCTCCGGGTAGGGTTCCGGGTTGGGTTCCGGGTGCAGCACGTTGGGCTGTTCCGATCCAGGCGCCGCGCGGCGGGTTCTCAGTCTCTCGAGGGGCCAGGTACGGGGTCGCGGTCGCCCCCGGGATGCGGCGGTCCACGCTGGACCGGCACCCCACCGAGTCCAGCGGCGTGCCCGAATCAACGTGCCCGAACGGGCGCGCCAGCGTCGGCACACCTGGGCTCAGCGGCGGGCGGTCTTGCGCGTGGCCTTCTTGGCCGTCTTCTTCTTGGCGGCCTTCTTGGGAGCAGCCGCCTTCTTCTTCGAAGCGGTCTTCCGAACCGCTTTCTTCGTGGCCTTCTTGGCTGCGGGCTTCTTCTTGACCGGGGCCTTCTTCTTCGAGGCGGTCTTCTTCTTGGCCGCAGGCTTCTTCTTGGCCGGGGCCTTCTTCTTCGAAGCGGTCTTCTTCTTGGAGGCCGCCTTCTTCTTGGCGGCGGCAGCCTTCTTGGCCGCTGCGGCCTTCTTGGCGGCGTCCGCTTTGGCCTTCTTGGCTGCGTCGGCCTTCTTCTTGGCGTCCGCCTTCTTCTTGTCCGCGGCTTTCTTCTTGTCGGCAGCCTTCTTCTTGATCGCGTCCGCCTTGGCCTTCTCGGCGGCCTTCTTCTTGGCGACGATCGCTTTCTTCTTGTCGGCCTCGGCCTTCTTCTTGGCCGCGACCTTGGCCTTCTCGAGGTCGGCCTTCTTCTTGTCGGCAGCCTTCTTGCGCTCGTTCGCCTTGCGCAGGCGATCGGCCTCGCGCTCGTGGCGCTTGGCCTCGGCCTCGGCGCGCTTGCGCTCGCGATCCTCTTCCTTGCGGATGCGCTCGTTCTCGCGCTTCTCGTTGGCGATGCGGCGTGCTTCGTCGCGCTCGCGCTGGGCGGCCAGGCGAGCTTGGGACGAGATCCAGTCCTTGTGCGCCTTCTTGCCGTACGGGATCTCCTGGAGCGCCTTGTTCTTGACGTAGATCGGCTCGTCCTCGTCGTTCCACAGGTCGAGGATCTCGTGCATCGCGAGCGTGAACCCGAGCTCGTCGCCCTTGTTCACGATCTTGGCGATCGAGTCCGAGGCCTTCGCGATCGAGGTGGTCTGCGGGATCAGGCCCAGCTTGGCCAGCATCTTGATCAGCGCGCTGTGCACCGGGACCTGACCCTCGGTCCCCGCCCAGATCAGGTAGGCGCCGCCCGTCAGGCCGAAGTACTCGAAGTCGCTGATGGTCTTGCCCGCCACGACCGGATCCTCGGTGAGGAATTCGAGGTCGAGGCCGTGGGTCTGCTGGAAGACGTCCTGGAGGTACGTCTTCAACGCCGTGGCCGCCGGCTTGCGATCGTTCAGGAGATCGGCGCCCTTCTTGCGCGAACTGGTACGCAGGTGCCCCGCGAGCTCCTGGACCTGGCTGACGCGGGCTTCGTTCCAATCGATGTACGCGGCACGCAGGGCCTGCACGGACTGGAAGGCCTGGGCCTCGGTCAAGTGGCGCATCAGCACCACGACGGCACCGAGGTCCACGAGGGGCATGCCCTCCGGCTTGGCCTGCGGGTAGGCCTGCCGCGGCTGGACCTCAGCGATCAGCTTCGCAACGACGTCAGACTTCTTGGCCACGTGCGGATGGGGCGTTCAGCCCAGGGGGGGTGGGTGCGGGGAGCCGTGTCGCTTCGCGGGGAGGCGAGGTCGAACGCGGCGGCTCAGGAAAGGATCCGAGCCAGGACGCAGGTGCGGTCGCGTCCAAGAACCGTAGATGTGGGCGATGCGGCAGGAGGGTCCCCGCCGCATCGTGGAGCCGAGTAGGTCCTCGACGCGGTCGTCCCGCGGAGGCCCACGTCTGCATCACGCGTCGGCGGACGCTTCGGCCGGGGCGGCAGCGGCCTTCTTGGCGGCCACGCGCGCGCTCTGGCGAGCGGCCTTGCCCTCGAGGCGGGCTGCCTGCGCGGCGAGCTTCGTCGTGCGCTTGGCGGTGACCTTCTTGCGACCGGAGCGGTCCTTCTTCTTCTTGGGCGGCAACGACCAACCTTCGAACACGCCGCGCTTCTTGAAGAGGCTGCGGACGGTGTCGGACGGCTGCGCGCCTTCGCTGAGCCAATGGCGTGCACGCTCGATGTTCACGCCACCTTCCATCTCGGCCTTCGCGATCGGGTCGTAGATGCCCAGGGTCTCCAGGGTGCGACCATCACGCGGGTCACGGGAGTCCGCGACCGAGATGCGGTAGGAAGGACGGGCTTTGCGGCCCAGGCGCTTGAGGCGGATGACGACGGCCATACTCTTGTTGTCCGGTTGAGGTCCGGTGAGGACGAAGGACTGTGTCCGTGGAGGACGCTGAAAAGGTTGCTCCGGGAGAATCCCGGCCCCGGGAGATTCCCAGGGATGTGCTGTGTTCGTGCGGAAGTCCGACGAAACGACTCGGGGGAGTCGCATCCAAGGGGCTTCCTGAGGACTACGGGCGGGGTTCCGCCTGAAATCCGGCCGACCAGAATGCCGCCGAGCCGGGGGGGTGTCTACTTCTTCCTGCGGTTCTTCCGCTTCTGTTTGGCCTTGGCCTTCTCTTTCTTGCGGGCGTCCGCGGTCTTGCCGCTCTTGCGCGTGGCCGAGGTGCCCATCGGGTTGGACCCGCCCATTCCGGGCATTCCGCCCATCCCTGCCATGTCGGGCATGCCGCCTGCGGCTCCCCCGCCACCCCCGAACATGCTGCCCAGGCTCCCCAGGAGGCCCCCGCCAGGTCCTGCCTTGGGGTCCACCATCTCGCCCGTGGGCGACATGCCGGCCAGGGCGGCCCGCTTGTCCTTGGCCCCGAGCTTGGCGCCCAGCCCCATCTTGCCCATCTGCTTCATGGCCTTGCGCATCGTCTTGAAGCGCTTGAGCAGCTCGTTGATCGCGTCGACGCCCTGGCCGGCGCCCCGGGCGATGCGACGCCGGCGGGACATGTCGATCATCTCGGGCTGCAGGCGCTCGCGGGGCGTCATCGAGGTGAACAGCGCTTCGAGGCGGTTCATCTGCTTCTCGTCCACGTCCAGATCGCCCAGCTGGCCCATGCCGGGCATCATCCCCAGGACTTTCTTCATGGGCCCCATCTTCCGGACCATCCGGATCATCCCGAACATGTCCTGGAGGGTGTACTCCCCCATGACCATCTTCTCGAAGCTGGCCTGGGCCTCGTCCTCGTCGATCTTCTCGGCGGCGGTCTCGACCAGGCCGACGACGTCGCCCATGCCGAGGATCCGGCCGGCCATCCGCTCGGCGGAAAAGGCGTCCAGATCGTCGATCTTCTCGCCGGAACCGATGAACAGGATCGGCGCGCCGGTGATCTCCTTGAGGCTGACCGCGGAACCGCCGCGCGCGTCGCCGTCCATCTTGGTCAGGATCACGCCAGTCAGCTCGAGGCGCTCGTGGAACACCTTGGCGGACTGCACGGCGTCCTGGCCGGTCATCGCGTCGACGACCAGGACCTGGTTGTGGGGCTTGGTGACCTTGGCGATCTCGGCGACCTCGGCCATCAGCTCGTCGTCGACGTGCAAGCGGCCCGCCGTGTCGAGGATCACCACGTCGCAACCCGCCGCTGCGGCAGCTGCGACGCCCTTCTTGCACACCTTGGGCGGCGACAGGCCGGCCTCATGGAAGACGGGCACGTCGATGCGCTTGCCCAGGATCTGAAGCTGCTCGACGGCCGCGGGGCGCTTGATGTCCGCCGCCACCATCATCGGTCGCTTGCCGTGCTTCTCGCGCAGGTGCTTGGCCAGCTTGGCGCACGTGGTCGTCTTGCCCGCGCCCTGCAGGCCGGCCATCAGGATGACGGTCGGGCCCTTCTTGGCGCTGTTGAGCCGGGCGTCCTCGGGCCCCATGAGCTCGACGAGCTCCTGGTGGACGGCGTGGACGAACTGGTCCGAGGCGTCGACGCCCTTCATCCGATCGCCGCCGAGGGCCCGCGCCTTCACCCGCTCGGTGAAGGATTTGGCCACGCTGAAGTGGACGTCGGCTTCGAGGAGGGCGGTGCGGACCTGCCGCAGCCCTTCGTCGATGTTGTCCTCGGTCAGCTCGTGCTTACCGCGGAGGAATCCGAAGGACTTGGAGAGGCGTTGGGTGAGGGACTCGAACATGGCTCGCGGGGGTGCAGCGGCCCGGATGGGCGCGGTTGCGGGCGACGAGCGTATCCGGCACGACCCGAGGACACCACCACCAGACGGGACTGGCCTAGTTCGCTCCGCACAGATGCAAGAACCTTGCCCCGTGCCCGAGAGCCATGGGTCCGTCGCGTCAGGAGGGCCGCGTGAGGGCCCCAGACCACGATCCGCAGTTCGTGCGGAGCGAAGTAGGCCAGCCCTATTCTTTGGTCCGGCGGATCGCGGCGCCGACGCCCTCGAGGCGCTCTTCGATGTGCTCGTAGCCGCGATCGATGTGGTAGACGCGGTGGACCTCGGTGGTCCCATCGGCCACCAGGCCCGCCAGGACCAACGCCGCCGAAGCGCGCAGGTCCGAGGCCGTGACGGGCGCGCCCGACATGCGGTCGGTGCCGGTCACGATCGCGATGTTGTTCTGACGCCGGACGCGCGCACCGAGGCGTTGCAGTTCCGGGACGTGCATCCAGCGGTCGGGGTAGATGCGCTCGGTGACGACGCTGATGCCGTCGGCCTGGGTCATCAGGGTGATCCACTGGGCCTGCAGATCGGTCGGGAAGCCCGGGTAGACGTTCGTCGCGACGTCGGTCGATCGCGGCTGACGGCCGATCGGGATCGTCTCGACCCAGTCGGGTCCGATCTCGAACGACAGGCCCGCGGCCGACATGCGGTCGAACATGCAGGTCAGGTGATCGGGGCGGCAACCTTCGACGCGGATCGGGCTGTCGGTCAGCGAGCCGGCCAGGATGTAGGTGCCCGCTTCGATGCGATCGGGGATGACGGTGTGCTCGGCGCCGCCCAGCTCGTCGACGCCCTCGATCGTCAAGGTCGGCGAGCCCTGGCCCGTGATCGCGGCCCCCATCAGGTTGAGGCAATCGGCCAAATCGACCAGTTCGGGCTCGCACGCGGCGCCCTGGATCACGGTGGTGCCCTTGGCGAGGCATGCGGCCATCATCACGTTGGCGGTGCCGAGCACGCTGGGTCCGAAGGCCGAACCGAGGTACATCGTCGCGCCGCGCAGGCCTCCCTCGGGAGCCTCGGCGATGACGTCGCCGCCCTCGATCGTGACCGTGGCACCGAGAGCCTCGAGCCCTTTCAGGTGCACGTCGATCGGCCGCTCGCCGAACACGCAGCCGCCCGGCAGGCTGACCTGGGCGCGGCCGAGACGACCGAGCAGCGGCCCGAGCACGCAGACGGAGCCACGCATCTTGCGCACGTGCTCCCAGGGCGCGAGGCCGGCCAGGTCGTTCTCACACGAGATGTGAACGGTCCCGTCCGCGTCCTGATCGGCCGTGGCGCCGAGTCCGCGCAGGACGTCGAGCATGGTGTGTACGTCCGACAATCGCGGCGCTCCCTTCACGGTGAGCGTCTCGCGACTCAAGATCGATGCGGCCAAGATAGGCAGCACCGCGTTCTTCGATCCGGCGGTACGAATCGACCCCGCGAGGGGCCGACCGCCTTCGACGACCAGCTTGTCCAATGTTGTGTCCCCTCGGTGTTGGTGCCTCGGGGTGCGGCCCGGGGCGTCGACGACGGAGCCACGCCGCGCGTCGCTCCACACCGGAAAGCTAGCAATCTGGAAGGGTCGATCCCAGGGGCATGCGTGGTGCGGGCCGACCGAACCGTGACTTCGGGCGAGGTCGGCGTGACCTCACCAGCTCGACCAGGGTCGCCTGCCGCCCTGGGGACGGACACTTCGGGGAAGTTCCCCCCTTCGAGGATCGGCA
>JAJDEX010000274.1 GCA_029259575.1 Planctomycetota bacterium
CAACAACGGCGATGGGACGTTCACGGACGTCTCCGCCCCGCTCGGCATCGAGGGTGGCGTGGGTACGTCACTCGGCATCGTCTGGGGTGACCTGACCGGCAAGGGCCAGATCGATCTGTACGTCGCGAACGACGGCATGGAGAACCTGATGTGGCAGCGCAAGAGCGACGGCACGTTCGTGGACGTCGCCTCGATGAACGCGTGCTCGGTCAACTCGCAGGGAGTCCGGGAAGCCGGCATGGGTGTCGTCCTGGTCGACTTCGACGAGGACATGCACCTGGACATGTTCGTGACGCACGTCCGCGGCGAATCGAACACCATGTACAAGAACCGCGGCGCGCGCGGAGGCTTCCGCGACACCACGAACAAGGCCAAGCTCACGACCGTGAGCATGCCCTTCACCGGTTTCGGCGTCGGCGCGGTCGACTTCGATCATGACGGGCACCTCGACCTGTACGTGGCCAACGGTCGCGTCGGATTCGACAACCCGGTCTACGACGCCGACAACCCGCTGGCGGAACCGGACCAGCTCTTCCGCGGTCTCGGCGACGGCGGGTTCCAAGAGATCCTGCTCGCAGCCACCCCGGGCGGCGAGGAAGTGTTGCGCGGCGGAACGATCCCCGAGATCAGCGAGATCGGTCGAGGCGCGGCATTCGGTGACATCGACAACGACGGCGACATCGACGTGGTCGTCAACTGCAACAGCGGAGCGCTGCGCATCCTTCGCAACATCGCCCCGAAGCATGGCGATTGGATCCAGTTGGACGTCGTCGGCAAGGACGGCCTGCCCGCCTGTGGCTCCCAGGTCGAACTGACCGCCGGCGACACGACGCTGATCCGTCAGGTGCAATCCACCTGGAGCTTCTGCGCCGCCAACGATCCGCGCGTCCATGCGGGCTTCGTCGGTGCCGATGAGGTTTCCAAGGTGCAGGTCAAGTGGCTCGACGGAACGGTCGAGACCTTCGGACCATTCCCTTTGAATGCGCACCACACCGTGAAGCGCGGCACCGGACGCTGACCCCCAACCGAACGAGACCCCGTTTGAGCGAGCCCTTCCGCCTCGACCTGCCCATCCGGCCCCGCCGCAATCGCAAGAGCGCCGGCGTGCGTGGTTTGGTGCGCGAGCATCGACTGCATCCCAGCCAGTTCGTCCTGCCCGTCTTCCTGCACGAGGACGCCCAGGATCACGCGATCGAATCGATGCCCGGCGTCACGCGCTGGAGCCCGGACGGTTTGATCGCCGAGGCCGGCCGCGCGTGGAACGACGGCATTCGCGCGATGGTGCTGTTCCCCAAGATCCCGGACGCGTTGAAGACGGCGGGCGCGGAAGCCTCGTACGCCGACGACGGCCTGGTCCCGCGCGCCCTGCGTGCGCTCAAGGCGGCGCACCCGGACATGGTGTTGATCACCGACGTCGCGCTCGATCCATACAGCTCGATGGGGCACGACGGCCTGGTCGGTGACGACGGGCGCATCCTGAACGACGCGACGATCGAGGTGCTGTGCCATCAGGCGCTGTGCCAGGCCCGCGCGGGCGCGGACATCGTCGCCCCCAGCGACATGATGGACGGGCGAGTCGGTGCCTTGCGAGCCGCGCTCGACGAAGCCGGCTTCGAGGACGTGTCGATCATGTCCTACACGGCCAAGTACGCGTCCGCCTACTACGGACCGTTCCGCGGCGCCCTCGACTCGGCTCCGCGCGGTGGCGACAAGAAGACGTACCAGATGGATCCGGCGAACGGTCGCGAGGCGTTGCGCGAAGCGATGCTCGACGAGGCCGAGGGTGCGGACGTCCTGATGGTCAAGCCCGGCGGGCCCTACCTGGACGTCCTGGCCAACCTGCGCCGCGCGTCCGACCTGCCGCTGGCGGCGTACCAGGTCTCCGGCGAGTACCTGATGATCAAGAGCGCCGCAGCCGCCGGCTGGATCGACGAGCGCGCGGTCGTGCTCGAGAGCCTCACCGGCATCCACCGCGCTGGCGCCGACGTGATCCTGACCTACTTCGCGCGCGACGCTGCACGCTGGATCGCCGAAGACTCGAAGAGCTGAGCGCCGCGACATGAACTCGGCATGGTGGGCACTGGGCCTCGTCCTTCTGGTCGCGTGCGGCAGCGATGACCGCCCTGTCGACACCGGCATGAATCCCCCGTGGTTCCAGGACGTCGCCGCCGAGGTCGGGATCGAGTTCCGGCATTCGATCGGGCCCAAACGCCATTACATGCCCGAGATCACGTCGAGCGGGCTGGGATTGATCGACTACGACGGCGACGGCGATCAGGACGTGTTCGTCTGCCAGGGCGGCGACCTCGAGGACCCGTTCTCGAGCCCGATGACGGATCGCCTGTATCGCAACAACGGCGACGGCACGTACACGGACGTGACCGAGGGCAGCGGCATCGGCGACCCGTACTTCTCGTTCGGCCCCACGGTCGGCGACTACGACGGCGACGGTGACCTGGACCTGTACGTCGGCAACGTCGGGCCCAACGCGCTCTATCGCAACGACGGCGACGGCAAGTTCGTGAACGTGGCCAAGGAACTCGGCTGCGACCTCGACATCTGGACGACCAGCACCGCGTTCCTCGACTACGACCGCGACGGCGACCTCGACATCTTCGCGTGCACCTACCTGCGCTGGAGCCCGGCGATCGAACACGACTGTCCATCCGCGGAAGGTCCGCAGGGTTACTGCGGCCCGACGCGCTACAACGCCGCGTCGAGCGATCGACTGCTGCGCAACGACGGGCCCGCTGGATTCCAGGACGTCACGGCGGAGGTCGGGATCCAGGGCACGGTCGGCACGTCGCTCGGCGTCGTCTGGGGCGACCTGGACGAGGACGGGGAGATCGAGATCTTCGTCTCGATCGATGGCATGGAGAACCACCTCTGGGATCCGGTCGAGGGTGGTCAGTTCAAGAACATCGCCCCGCGCGACCAAGTCGCCTTGAACGGCCGCGGCAACGCGGAGGCCGGCATGGGCGTGCTGATGGCCGACCTGAACGAGGACCTGCAGTTCGACATCTACATCGCGCACTTGCGCGGAGAATCGAACACGCTCTACACGCGCAAGGGCACCCAGGGCTTCCGCGACGGCACGCTGCGCTCCGGCTTGTCCTCCCCCAGCATGGCGTTCACCGGCTTCGGGGTCGGAGCCGCCGACTTCGACCACGACGGACACCTCGACCTCTATCTGGCGAACGGTCGCGTCACGTATGCGCGCCCGTTCTTCGACGACACCAAGCCCTACGCCGAACCGGATCAGGTCTATCGCGGCCTGGGTGGTGGCCGGTTCGAGGAGTACGTGCTCGATCCGACACCCTTGGCCGAGCGCCCTGGACACGGCGGGACGACGCCCGAGGTCTACGAGGCCGGGCGCGGCGCGGTCTTCACCGACATCGACGGCGACCTCGACATCGACATCATCCTGAACAACTACGAGGGCGGCCTGCGCGTGCTGCGCAACATCGCCCCGAAGCGTGGGGCTGCGCTGATTCTTGACGTGCGGGAACGCGACGGCCTGCCCGCGTGTGGCGCCCGCGTCCAGGTCACGTTCGGGGACCAGAAGCGCCTGGTCCAGGTCCAGTCGACCAGCAGTTTCGCCAGCGCCGTCGATCCTTCGGTGCATGTCGGACTCGGCGACGCCGAACGCATCGACACCGTCCTGGTCCAATGGCTCGACGGCACGACCGACACGTTCGGGCCGTTCGAAGCGGGTGCGGTCCACTCCCTGAAGCGAGCCCAGAATTGACGACGCCCGGTCCCACGACGTGGTGGACGCACGCGCAGATACACACCGGGCAAGCGGTGCTCGAGGACCACGGCGTCGCGACGCGGGATGGGATCGTCCAGTGTGTCGCACCGGCCGACCAGGCACCTGAGGGCATCGACGCGACGATCGACCTGGACGGCGCGATCCTGGCGCCCGGCTTCGTCGATCTACAGGTCAATGGTGGCAGCGGCGCGACGTTCACCGAAACGCCGGACGAGGACTGCTTGCGGACCATCGCGGACGCGCATCGCGAAGCCGGCACGACGGCTTTCCTGGCGACCTGCATCTCCGCATCCAGGGCGACGACGCTGGCCTGCATCGAAACCGTTGCCAGCACCAAGGTCGTGGATTGCGCGGGCCTGCATCTGGAAGGTCCAGCGCTCGACCTGGCCCGTTCCGGCGCGCACGATCCGGACGCGTTGCGCGCACTCGATGCCGACGAGATCGCCGCGCTCGCCGCCGTGGCGCCCCGCGCGATTCGCGTCACCTTGTCCGTCGAACGTGCCACCCGGGCGATGGTCGATGCTTTGATCGCTGCCGGTGCCGTGATCTCGTTCGGCCACTCCGAAGCCACGGCTGCTGAGGCCCATGCGGGCTTCGACCTGGGCGTCACCGGCGTCACGCACTTGTTCAACGCGATGAGCGGCATGAGCGCGCGCGAACCTGGCCTGGCCGGAGCCGCCCTCGCCCGCGACGACGTGCATTGCGGCATCATCGCGGATGGAGTCCACGTGGACGCGACGACGATCGGCGTCGCCTATCGCGCCAAGCCCAAGGGCAAGCTGCACCTCGTCAGCGATGCGATCGCGCTGGCGGGTAGCGGACTGACCAAGACGCGGCTGGGTGGACGACGGGTGCGCAAGATCGACGGGCGTTGCGTGAACGAGGACGGCACGCTCGCCGGTTCCCATGCGCGTCTGATCGACGGCGTTCGCTTCTGCGTGAACGAGGTCGGCATTCCGCTCGAGGAAGCCCTGCGCATGGCGTCGGGGTATCCCGCCCTGCACAACCGCCTGCCGCTGCATGGCCGGATCGAGCGCGGCTCACGGGCCGACATGGTCGTCCTGACCCGGGCACTCGATGTCGCCCGTGTGATCACGGGCTGACCCAGGACGGGTCCGCTTCGGGGACCCGCCGACTCGCTCGACTCAATCGTCCGTGGACTCGGACGACTCGGCGGCCTTGGTCGAAGACGCCTTCTTGGTGGCCTTCTTCTTCGTGGCGGCTTTCTTGCTGGCCGCCTTCTTCGTGGCCGTCTTCTTGCTGGCGGCCTTCTTGGTCGTCTTCTTCTTGGCGGCCTTCTTCTTGGTCGCCTTTTTCTTCACGGCTTTCTTCTTCGCCGTCTTCTTCTTTGCCTTCTTCTTCTTGCCCTTGCGCAAGCGAGCGGCCTCGAGAAGTTCCAGCGCCTCTTCGATCTTCAGCTCTTCAGGCTCACCCGAGTCCTTGCGCAGCGAAGCGTTGACGTCACCGTCCGTCACGTAAGGACCGTAGCGACCCTTCATGACCTTCACGTCGATGCCATCGAGTTGCTCGACCTTCTCGAAAGTCTTGATCGGAGCAGCCTGAGCGCGCGGTCCGCGACCCTTCTTCTCCTGGGCGAGCAGTTCGAGCGCGCGTACCAGGCCGAGCTCGAGCAGGTTGTCGTCGACCGTCAAGCTGCGCGTGTCGTCACCGCGCTTGATGTACGGACCGTAGCGACCGTTGTAGGCGACGATGTCCACGCCATCCGCGTCCTGGCCGACAGTGCGCGGCAGGGACGCAAGTTTGAGCGCCGTTTCGAAGTCCAGCCCTTCGACGGTCATGCCCTTCAGCAGCGAGACCATCTTCGGCTTGACCTTCTTGTCCTCGGGATCCGCGTCGCCGAGCTGGACGTACGGACCGTAGCGACCCGTCTTGACGTAGATCGGCTTTCCGGACTCGGGATGCTCGCCGATCGGCTCGTCGCCCTTGGCCTTGTCGGCGATCAACTGCAGCGCGTACTCGACCGTCAACTCGTCCGGGCAGGTCTCGTCCGGGATCGGCGCGGTCTTCTCGTCGCACTGGACGTACGGGCCGTAGCGACCGACACGGGCGACGACCTCGAGGCCGTGCTGGTCGGCGCCGAGCGGGATCGTGTTGATCTCGCGCGCGTCGATCTCTTCCTGCTGGTTGGCCAGGATCGACTTGAGGCCGGGCGTGCCGTTGCCGTGATAGAAGCTCTTCAGGTACGGCAGGCTCTTCTCGTCGCCGCGCGAGATGGCGTCGAGCTTTTCCTCCATCTTCGCCGTGAAGTCGGTGTCGATCAGCGCGGTGAGGTGGCGCTCCATCAACGTCACGACCGCGAAGGCGGTGAAGGTCGGCACGAGCGCCGTGCCCTTCTTGAACACGTAGTTCCGCCGCTGGATCGTGTCGATGATCGAGGCGTACGTGCTGGGTCGACCGATGCCCGATTCCTCGAGCAGCTTGACCAACGTCGCCTCCGTCAGACGCGCGGGCGGCGTCGTGTGGTGCTCGTCGGCGGTCAACTCGTCGAGCGAGACGTTCTCGCCCTGCTTGACGTCCGGCAAGAGCGTCTCGCGCTCGGCCAGCGCCGCGTCCGGGTCGTCCGAACCCTCGACGTAGGCACGCAGGTAACCGGCGAAGTCGATGACGCTGCCGTTGGCCTGGAACACGACGTCGTGCTGCACACCATCGGGCGTGGTCGTCTGGCCCGTGACGCGCAGCACCATGCGGCGCCCTTTGGCGTCCGCCATCTGGCTCGCCATCGTGCGCTTCCAGATGAGCTCGTAGATCTTGGCTTCGTCGTCACCGAGCGAGGCACGGACCTGCTCGATCGTCGGCACGGTGTCGCCGGCGGGACGGATGGCCTCGTGCGCCTCTTGCGCGTTCTGGACCTTGCCCTTGTAGCGCCGCGGTTCCGCCGGGAGGTACTCGTCGCCGTAGTTGGACTTGACCAACTCACGCGTCTGCTCGATGGCATGCGCGCTGAGCACGACCGAGTCCGTTCGCATGTAGGGGATGTGACCGTTCTCGTAAAGCTTCTGGGCGGCGCGCATCGTGCGGCGCGCGTCGAAGCGCAACTTGCGGTTGCCTTCTTGCTGGAGCGTCGAGGTGATGAACGGCGGCGAGGGCGAGCGCGTGAAGGGTTTCTCTTCGGCGGACAGGATCGAGAATCCCTTGCCGCCCAGCGCCTCGCGCAGCGCGTTCGCGCCGGCGTTGTCCAAGAGGTGCACGTCGTCGCGCTTGAGTTCGCCCGTATCCGGGTCGAAGTCCTTGCCGCTGGCGATGCGTTTACCGTTGACCGTGATCAGCTGCGCGTCGAACGACTTCTTGTCGTCCGTACCGAACTGGGCCGCGAGGTCCCAGTACTCGCCCGACTTGAAGCGCATGCGCGCGCGTTCGCGCTCGACGACCATGCGGGTCGCGACGCTCTGCACGCGGCCGGCCGACAGGCGCGGACCGATCTTGCGCCACAGGGTCGGCGAGACCTCGTAGCCGTAGAGCCGGTCGATGATGCGCCGGCTCTCCTGGGCCTCGACCATGTTCGTATCGATCTCGCGCGTGTTCGCGATGGCCTCGAGGATGGCCGTCTTGGTGATCTCGTGGAACACCATGCGATGGACCGGCACCTTGGGCTTCAGGACCTCGAGCAGGTGCCAGCTGATCGCCTCACCCTCGCGGTCCTCATCGGTCGCCAGCAGAAGCTGGTCGACGTCCTCGAGCAGGGCCTTCAGGTCCTTGATCTTCTGCTTGCTCTCGGGCCGCACGATGTACAGCGGAGCGAAGTCGGCATCGACGTTGACGCCGAGCCGGGACCATTCCTCCTTCTTGTACTTGGCCGGAATCTCGGCCGCTTTGGCGGGCAGGTCGCGGATGTGACCCACCGAAGACTCGACGATGTAGTCCTTGCCGAGGATCTTCTTGAGAGTCTTGGCCTTGGTCGGCGACTCGACGATGACAAGAGATTTTCCCATGGGCGCTCATGGGGACCGTGGGCCCCCGGTTTAGGCGGCGGGATTCTATGTCAGGGAGGCCTCGGGCCGCGAGGGTCCCTGGCCCACCAATACGTCGATTCCGGCGATTCCGAAGGCCGAGGGGCCCGAGATCGGCCGGTTCGGCCAGATGCGAAAGTCGCCTGAAAGCTACTCCTCGCGTCCCTCTGTCCGTTCTCGGGCCCGTTCTTGGTCCCGCTCTAGGCGCCGCTGCTCCTCGCTCTCGACCAGGGTACGAAGGAGGCTCTTGCGGCGCGTTCGGTGGGCTGGCCCGGCCTCGAGGAACGTCCGGACGAGGTTGGCGACGTGGGGCCAGTCGGCCACTTCGCCGGCCCAGCGCCGGGCCTCGGCCTCGAGCGCATCGCGTTGGACGGGCCCAGCATCGAGGTTCTGGAAGGCCGCGCTGAGGCCCGCGACCTCGCCCTCTTCCAACGGAACGCGCACCACGGCGCCGTCCGGGAACTCGGCCCACTCGGGCAGATCCGAGATCACCGTGGCTCGCCCGGCGGCCATCGCGCGCGCCACGCCGCCCGAGGTGCCCCCCGTCGAGGGCCCGCGCAGGTTCACGCAGACGTCGGCCGCGGCCAACCAGTCCTGGAACTCGGGCTCGTCCAGGAATCCGGTGATGGTCACGTGTTCGACCAGTCCCAACTGTTCGATCCGGGCCAGCAGGTCGAAGCGCTCGGTCGCCGGCTCCCCCGCCAGAACCAAATGGACGTCGGCTCCGGCCGCGCGAGCGTCGGCCACGGCTTCCAGCAACGGACCGGGACGTTTGTGGTCCTGGATCGCGCCGAACGAGACCAGCAGCGTCTCGCCGCGTGTCCAGCCCAGGCGTGCACGTGCTTCGGAGCGGTCGCCCTGGACCAGGCCCGCGTCGACCCCGTGCGGGACGAGCGCGGTCGGCGTCGGCGAGCGACGGTCCTCGAGGATGCGGTCCGCGAGCTCCCTCGAGTGCACGACGAAGCCATCGGCGAAGCGCACGACGGGTCGGTGGAAGGACAGGTCGAAGCGTCGGTCGGACAACGTCGCGCCGTGTGCTGACAGGGCCGCGGGCGCGCGCAGATCGACGGGAACCGGGCCGGAAGCAGTGCTCCAGGTCCACGCCTGCACGAACGCGCCCAACTCGCGCGCGTCGCCGTTGGCGGGGTGGGTGCGGTCGACCTCCAAGGTGACGTCGCGGAACGCGTGGGCGGCGCCGAGCTGGACCGAGCCGTCCGCTTCGGCCGTGATGCTGGCGATCTGGCTGCCGTGTTCCTTCAGGCGAGCGGTCGTGCCCGCGGTCAGCACCAGGTCGATCTGCACGCCGGTCGTCCCGCGCGGCGCGGACATGCCGGCGCGACGCGTCGTCCAGCGTCCGTCGGCCTCGGGCTCGTGCCAGCCCATCAGCAATCGACCGTGATCGGGCCGGTTCGACATCGATGCCGCTCCGCCGCTGCGGGCCTCGGCCCAGATCGAGCGCTGGCGCAAGCCGCCGCAGTTCCAGGCGGCGAGGTGCCCGGCAAGGCCACCGCGCTCGAGCGCCGGGAAGGCGGCCGTCATCAGGTCGAACAGCACCCAATCGTGCAGGTAGACCGTGCCACCGATTTTGCGGATCAAGGGCAGCATGAACGCGTGCGCGCGCTCGTTGCCCAATAGATAGAGAATGCGATCCGCGCTCTTACGGGTCAGCGAGGACGCGGGGCGCACCTCGATCCCGGGCGCGTAGCCGTTCGAAACGTCGCCGTCCGGCAAGTACACGGTCACCTCGCCCGTGCTCGCCAAGGCGGTACACAGGGCGCGACCATGGTCCCCGATGCCCGAGGGCTGCGCGGGGGACGTCGTGACCAGAGCGAGGTGCACGACTCAGACGGCGGTCATGATCTCGACGCCGTCGGGACCGACGTAGAGCGTGTGCTCGTGCTGCGTGACCATCACGCCCTCGTCCTCGACCAGCGGCGGATAGCGCATCAACGAACCCTGGCGCGCCAACTTGCCGAGCGTGTCCTCGAGGACCTCGGGATCGTGATCCTCGAAGTAGCGACGCGCGATCGGCAGTCCGCGCCAGGCTTGAATGTCGCGCAGCACGTCCTTGTCGAGGCCCTTCGCCTTGCGCGGCGGTCGGATCATCATGAAGATCTCGGCCTTGCCCCGTTCGCGGATGTAGCCACGCCCGGTGCTGGCGAACGGTTCGATGGCGACGAACATGCCTTCCTTGAGGCGCCCGCCTCCGGCCTCGCCGTAGTTCGGCACCTGGGGCGCGGTGTGCACCTTCCAGCGACCCAGACCATGGCCGGTCAGGTTGCGAACGGGCTCGAAACCGGCCGCGAGGATCACGCGCTCGATGGCCGCACCGATCTCGCCGACGCGCTTGCCCGGCTCGACAGCGGCGATGGCAGCGGCCAGGGCGTCCTTGGACGCGTTCACCAGGGGCGTCCAGTGGCCGTCCTTGGACAGATCGACCGAGAGCGCGGTGTCGGCGATGTAGCCGTCCACGTGCACGCCGACGTCGACCTTCACGCAGTCGCCTTCCTCGTACGCCATGTCATCGTCCGGCGCCGAGCAGTAGTGCGCTGCGACCGAGTTCCGGCTGGATTGGGCGGGGAAGGCGGGCGCAGCGCCGGCCTTGGCGATCCTCGCCTCGATGCCCTCGAGCACATCGCGCACCCGGACTCCGGGTTGGATGGCTTCTCGGGCCCATTCACGGCATTCGCCGGCGATCGTTCCAGCCTTGCGGTGGCATTCCAGGGCATACGCGTCCATGCCCCCATATTAGGGTGTCGAGGCGCCGGAAAGCGCGCCGGGTCGCGTTCTGTCGTGCCGATGAGTGTCGTTGGAGATCCATGACCATGCGCCCCTCGTTCCGAACCGCCCACCATCTGGCCTTCCTTCTGTTCCTCGTCCTGGCCTCGCCCGCCTGTGAGGTCACCGAGGAGAGCACTCCCTATTACGGGGACGGCGGCGTGGTGACGCGGGCTCTGCCGACGCGGGCGTTCGAGATCCACGACCGTGGCCGCACGGTCGGCAGCCTGATCCGCTACGACGAGGAGGGCACCGAGCGCTTCTTCTTCGCGGTCCAGAACGTCCACGGCCAGGACCTGGGGCTCGTCGATGCTCAAGGTCAGGCCTGGCGCCGGCGTCCGTTCGAGAAGGACGAGATGCTCAGCGCGGGGACCGTCCAGGATGGCGCGGGGCGCATTCTGGGTCTCGCAGGGCCGGTGGTGCTGGTCGAAGTGTCCTTGGAGGGCCTGCGCGCCGCTCCGAGCGACGGCCGCTGACCGAGACTGGCCCCCTTCGCTACGCACGGATCCCGGATCACCTCCTGGAGCCCGTAACGCGCGGGTCCGCCGTGTCCGAAGCTTCACTGGAGCGCCCTGAGCGCGATCCAGCCGGTCGTGCGGACCGAGCTAGGCCAGTCTCCGTCGAGCGACCTGGGTGGTCGGATCCGGGCCAGTTTCGCGTCGGAATCAGGGCCGGGTCGAACCCCGCGCCACGCCCTGGTCGAGCGGAAGTCCTTTCCCCCCCGATGGCTCAAATCGGGCCTGGGAGACCCTGGAACGCCCCTTCCAGCACCTTTCCGACAGATCGTGCCCCGCTTCGAGGCGGACCTGCGGATGAAGACCGGCCAGCGTGTCTCGAATCCGTCTCAATCCTGACGGCCGTTCGCTCGATGAAAGGGGAGCCTCCCCCGGCACTCGTCTCCCAGCTCTCCAACCCCTCTGCTCCTCACTCCCCCGATGATCAAGCTCGAAGTCGGCGAACGAATCGGCGTCTACAAAGTTGTGGACTTCATCGCCCGAGGAGGATTCTCCCTCGTCTACCTCGCGGAAGACGAAGAAGGCCAGAAGGTCGCCCTCAAAGTGGGTGATGTGGCCGGCGGTGGTCGTTACGTCACCCGCTTCCTCGAAATCACGGACTCGCGTCAGCCCGAAGGCATCAGCCCCGACGAGACCCCGGCCGAGGCCGTGTTCTTCCGTCAGGACGGCGTGCGCATCGACTTCCTCGATGTCCACGAGATCGATGACCTCATTCGTGGCGAAGCCGAGATCCTCGAGACCTGCAAGAGCCCCAACGTGGTCAAGGTGCGCGAGTGCTTCCTGCACGAAGGTCGCCCGATCGCGGTCATGGACTTCGTGCGCGGCAAGACGCTGCGCGA